>NZ_CAOS01000001.1 GCF_000315365.1 Desulforamulus hydrothermalis Lam5 = DSM 18033 | reverse complement strand
AGAGCCTATTTTAATTTAGACCCGCCGGTTATATCCGGCGGGTGCTTGCTTTTTAGAGAGACTTCATTAAATTAGCCATCTCAATGGCTGTGTTGGCAGCTTCCCAACCTTTATTGCCGGCTTTGGTGCCGGCCCGTTCAATGGCTTGTTCAATGGTATCCACTGTCAAAACACCAAAAACTACCGGTATGCCTGCATCCAAACCTACTTTGGCTACCCCTTTAGAAACCTCCGCTGCAACATAATCAAAATGCGGGGTTGCTCCCCTAATAACAGCCCCCAGGCAAATCACTCCGTCATACCGGCCGGCAGCTGCCATTTTCTTAGCCGCCAGAGGTATCTCAAAAGCGCCCGGCACCCAGGCAATATCAACGTCTTGCTCCGCAACACCGTGACGTATTAAAGCGTCCAGGGCGCCGCTCAACAATTTATTGGTAATAAATTCGTTAAATCGCCCTACAACAATACCAAATTTTAATCCTTGTCCCAGTAAATGTCCTTCAAAAACTCTTGGCATAAATTTATCCTCCTGTTTATTTTTTAAATTATAAAGGCTATTCATTAACAGGTCTTTTGCTCCTGTCATTCAAGGTGAGCATATGACCCAATTTGCACTTTTTTGTGCTCAGGTATTTTTCATTAGCCTTGCCGGCAGGTATCTCAATGGGAACCCGATCCACCACTTCCAACCCATACCCTTCCAGTCCGGCAATCTTACGGGGATTATTGGTCAATAAGCGAATTTTCTTAAGACCCAAATCTGCTAAGATTTGTGCCCCAATACCGTAATCCCTGAGGTCCGCCGGGAAACCCAAGGCTAAGTTGGCTTCCACCGTATCTGCTCCCATGTCCTGCAGCTTATAGGCCCTGATTTTGTTCATCAAACCGATGCCCCTGCCCTCTTGCCGCATGTACAAAAGCACACCCACGCCTTCCTTTTCAATGGCCTGTAATGCCCGGGCCAACTGATCCCCGCAATCACACCGGCGGGACCCAAAAACATCGCCGGTTAAACATTCCGAGTGTACCCTGACCAGGGGTGCTTCCACACTGGACAGATCGCCTTTTACCAAAGCCAGATGACCCTTGCCGTCAATCAGGCTTTCATAACCCACAGCAATAAAGTCACCGTACTTGGTGGGCATTTGAGCAGATTCCACTTTTTTGATAAATTTTTCATGCAGCCTCCGATACTTAATAAGATCCGCTATGGTAATAATTTTCAAATTATGAGTTTGACAAAACTCCATTAATTCCGGCACCCTGGCCATGGTACCATCATCCTTCATAATCTCACAAATCACACCGGCGGATTTCAGACCTGCCAATCTGGCCAGATCCACCGCCGCCTCAGTATGGCCGGATCTTACCAAAACCCCGCCGGGTTTGGCCCGTAACGGAAAGATATGACCGGGCCGGCGCAAATCTTCCGGCTTGGTGCCGGGATCCAGTATTTTTTGCACGGTTAAAGCTCTTTCAACTGCCGAGATGCCGGTGGTACATTCCTTGGCGTCAACCGATACAGTGAATGCTGTGCCATGGGGGTCAGTGTTATTGGTTACCATGGCCGGTAAATTTAATTCATCCAACCGCTCCCCGTAAATGGGCATACAGATAAGTCCCCGCCCGTAGGTAGCCATAAAATTAATGGCTTCCGGGGTAACCTTTTCCGCCGCCATAACCAGGTCACCCTCGTTTTCCCTGTCCTCATCATCTACCACCACGATCATCTTGCCGGCTCGAATATCTTCAATAGCCTCCCGGATGGTGTTAAACTTAAATGTCATTAAATTTCCCTCCTTATAAAAACCCATGGGCAGATAAAAATTCCTGGCTTATCTTACTGTTTTGAACCGGCCGCTCCTCCCTGGCCTGCAGCAGTCGTTCAATGTATTTGCCTAAGACATCTGCTTCTAAATTAACGGTATCACCGATTTTTTTACTGCCAAGAACGGTAACCTGGGCAGTGTGAGGTATCAAGGAAACCTGAAATTTATCCCGGTCAAAATCCACCACGGTCAAGCTGGTACCGTCAATGGCCACCGAACCCTTTTTAATAATATATTTCATAACTTCATCAGGCGCTTGAACAGTAACCAGCGTGGCAATATCATGCCGTGCCGTCCCGATAATGGTACCTATACCGTCCACATGACCGGATACCAGGTGACCGCCCAGCCGGTCGCCCAACCGCAGGGCACGCTCTAAATTTACTTTGCTGCCCGGACGCAACTCCTTTAAGTTGGTCCTGGCCAGAGTTTCCGCCATAACATCCGCCGTAAAAATACCCTCGCCAAAGGTGGTAACCGTGAGGCAGACACCGTTAACCGCAATACTGTCCCCGATCTTTACATCCTCCAGCACTTTGGCAGCGAGGATATGCAGCCTGGCAGAATTCGGGCCCCTGGCAATGTTTTGGATAGTGCCGATTTCTTCAACTATACCGGTAAAAATGGATTGCTCCCCCTCTCTGCCGTATAGCCCGTAATTAAAATATCTTCATCTAATCTTTCTACTGACACATCAAATAGTTTAACGGCATCCTGCAATGACAATATCCCCTGGCCTCGCACCGGTCCCGGCGCCCTGTCTCCGCCAATGATTTTGGGAGCCAGGAACCAAACAATTTTATCCACAATACCCGCCGCCAAAGCTGCACCGTTAACTTGTCCGCCGCCTTCAATTAACACGCTGGTAATCTCTTTCTCAGCCAGCATCTCCATCAGCCTAACCAGATCCACCCGGGGGCCTTCGCCCGGTACCACCAGTACTTCCGCACCGGCCGCCAGCAAGCTGGCCCGGCGTTCTACCGGGGCCTGTTCAGTGGTAGCTATGATGGTATGAGCTGCCGATAACTGGGTAAGTATCTTGGTTGCCGTTGGCGTACGGGCATTACTGTCGAGAATAACCCTTATTGGATCCTTGCCCCTGCCCTCCGGCAGGCGGGCAGTTAAGGATGGATCGTCCGTTAAAACAGTGTTTACACCCACCAAAATGGCGTCATACATATCCCTTAAACGATGACCGTAAGCCCGGGCAGCTGTATTGGTAATCCACTTTGATTCCCCGGTTGCTGTAGCAATTTTTCCGTCCAGGCTGGTGGCTGCTTTCATAACCACAAAGGGCCGCCCGGTTGTGATGTATTTAATAAAAACTTCATTGAGACGGCGGGCTTCTTCTGCCAGTAATCCGCACGCAACCTCAACTCCTGCCTTTTGCAAAACAGCCAGCCCCTTGCCGGCCACCAGCGGATTGGGATCAGTCATGGCCGCCACCACCCTTTGTACCCCGGCCTTCAGTAACGCTTCGGTGCAGGGACCGGTTCTGCCATGGTGACAGCAGGGTTCCAGAGTAACGTAAACAGTAGCTCCCCGGGCCTGCTCACCCGCCTCTGCCAGGGCCACCACTTCTGCGTGGGCGCTGCCTGCCCTGGCATGAAACCCCCTGCCTACCACCCGGCCGTCTTTTACGATAACTGCCCCTACCATAGGGTTGGGACTGGTGCGCCCCCTGGCTTTGGCAGCCAATTCAAGGGCCATTTGCATATAATGTCTATCCCGGTTCAACAGTTTCATCTCCCAAACAAAAAGTAAAACCCCGGTAAGACCAGGGCTTATTGACAACAGGAGAAAGACCTAACAAAAAACACTTTTGCCAGGCTTCAACAACCTTCTCCCATCCAGACTTTTACTGTCGGCTCCGGCTTTTCACCGGATCTGCCCCAAAGGGCTCGCGGGCTCGGCATGGCCATACCGCCGGTAAGGAATTTCACCTATCCCTGAAGGTCTTACGTTTTTAATTAAGACCATTATATTCCTGGGTTTGTTCGTATGTCAATCATTAAAAATTATTATGCCAACTTGTTTAATTCTAGTGTGGACTATTCTTGCAAAAAAATGTAGTGACAAGATAAAATTCGTCCTATATACTACAATTAAACAATTACTTAAATATTTAATGGTGGTGATATCGGTGTCCCAGGAAAGATGTCAAGAATACTGTGTGCATAAGGAAAAAATTGACGGTTTAAAACCGGTTATGCAGGATGCAGCCAAGCTGGCTCCCCTGTTTAAAGCTTTATCCGATGAAACCAGGGTAAAAATCATTTATGCTCTGGCCCAGCAAGAGTTATGTGTATGCGATATAGCCGAATTAACCGGCTGTACCCTGCCGGCTGTTTCGCATCACTTGCGCCTGTTAAGAACCATGGGGCTGGCCCGCTGCCGAAAAGAGGGAAAATTTATATATTACACTATTGATGATCACCATGTTTGGCAAATTATCAACGCTGCCTTCGAGCATATGAAGGAGGCGAGGCACCATGAATAATGACAAGGCGTTAGAATTCCGCCTGGAAAATCTGTCCTGCGCCCACTGTGCCGCTAAACTGGAACGCCGGATTGCTTCGCTGCCCGGCGTACGGGCTGCTAAATTAAACTTCCCCGCCGCCAGGTTAACCGTATACGGTAATGTGGGCCGGGAAACCGTGATCGACGAAGCCAAACGGGATGGCGTAACGGCTATACCCGCCGGCGAAGATAATGGCAGTGAGCAGCCTTTGCCAAGTTTTTGGGCAAAATATCGTCGGGCCGTTATCAGTATCCTTACCGGTGTTCTGTTAATAGCCGGCTGGTACCTTGATTATGGTCTGGCTGCTCAAACCGGAGCCGGAGCCATGTATCTGGCCTGCATTATCATCGGTGGTTATCCGGTGGGCCGCAAGGCGTTTTCTTCTCTCAGAGGCCGGCGCCTTGACATGAATGTATTAATGAGCGTAGCTGTTATTGGTGCTGTTTTTATCGGGGAATGGAGTGAGGGCGCCACGGTGGCTTTTCTTTTTTCGGTCAGCGATATGCTGGAAACCTATACCACTGAAAAAACCCGCGGTTCTATTCGCCGCCTGATGCAACTGGCACCCACAAGCGCCACGGTAATACGGAACAGTCAAGAAGTTAAGCTGCCGGTAAGCCAAATCATGGCGGGTGATATATTGCTCATTCGGCCGGGCGAAAAAATAGCCCTGGACGGTATTGTAACAGCCGGCAGCTCAGCAGTTAACCAGTCAGCCATCACCGGTGAATCGCTACCGGTAGACCGCCGGCCCGGTGATGAAGTATTTGCCGGTACAATAAACGGTGAAGGCAGCTTGCAGGTTAAGGTAACCAGAACAGTGAAGGATACCACCTTGTCCAAAATTATTTATTTGGTGGAAGAAGCTCAGGCCCAGCGGGCGCCTTATCAAACCCTGGCAGACCGTTTTGCGGCGGTTTACACCCCGACGGTCATGGCCCTGGCAGCGCTGCTTATTACCATACCTCCTTTACTGTTGGCTAAGCCCTGGGAGCCCTGGCTTTACCGCGGGCTGGCCTTACTGATGGTAGCTTGTCCCTGCGCCCTGGTTATTTCCACACCGGTAGCCATTGTTTCAGCCATCGGTGGCGGTGCCCGGCACGGTGTCTTGATCAAGGGCGGCATGCACCTGGAAACTTTGGGACAATTAAAGGCCTTGGCCTTCGATAAAACAGGCACCTTAACCGTCGGCACCCCCGAAGTAACTCAAATATTAACTTTACCGGTCTTTCAGCCGGACAAATTGTTAACTCTGGTCGCTGCGGTTGAATATCACTCGGAACACCCCCTGGCCCAAGCTATTGTAAAGCGAGCCATGTCTTTAACGCTCAACAGCGGTTTGCCGCCGGCCCATGACTTCAAGTCCTTTACCGGCCTTGGGGCCAAAGCAGTGGTGGAAGGCCGGCGGGTATTGGTGGGCAGCCCCCGTTTGCTTGAGCAGCATGGGATTGACACCGGAGTCTGGCAGGCAACCTTGGCCAATTTACAAGAACAGGGTCTGACAGTTGTCATGGTGGCTATCGACGGTGAAGCAACCGGCTGCCTGGCGCTCTCCGACACGGTTCGTCCCCAGGCAGCCGCCACCCTGGACTCTCTCAAGAAACTCGGTCTTCATCCTCTTGTTATGCTAACCGGTGATCATATGGCAACCGCCGGTTCGGTTGCCCGGCAAATCGGCATACCTGATTATCAAGCAAACCTGCTGCCGCAGGACAAAGTATTGGCTGTACAGACCTTGCGGGAGCGCTACGGCAGTATAGGTATGGTGGGGGACGGCATCAACGACGCCCCGGCTCTGGCAGCCGCCAATATTGGCATCGCTATGGGAGGCGCCGGCAATGATACCGCCTTGGAAACCGCAGACGTGGTTTTAATGACAGACGATCTGAGCAAACTTCCCTTCGCAGTGCGGTTGGGCAGAGAGGCCAGGCGAGTTATCAAGCAAAATATTTTCTTTGCCATTAGCATAAAAACTCTGGCCGTGCTGCTGGTTTTCCCCGGCTGGCTGACCCTCTGGCTGGCTATTCTGGCCGATATGGGAGCCGGTTTACTGGTTACCTTAAACAGCATGCGCCTGTTGGCATTACGCCCAAAACAAGCAAATCCCGCTGCTGTTAATAAAAATGTTGCCGGCTGCAGTATGGCCGCCGGTGGATGAAGTTGATAAAACCCCCGGCGGGGGTGCATATAAGATAGCCGGGAAGCAACAAAAGCCCCGGCTAATCGTCTATTAAACAAGAGTAATTTTACCCCGCAAAGGAGGTTTCCGGCATGCGCAAGTTATTAATTTTTTTTATTATTGCAGTACTTTTGGCGGGAAGTTTAAGTGCTTGCGGCTTCATTGTTAACAAAGAACCTTACATGACTTTAAAAGACATTGATTTCACCGCCAAAGGCATCTACCTGACCGGCTATCACCAAGATTTGTTGCTTTCTCCGGACGGGCGGAAAATTGCCTGCAGCGGATATTATTACAATAATGATAACAATAATGTCAGTAGCCGTCTGGTGCTGGCTGATTTAAGCTCCGGTGAAACAACTGCCTTTAATAATGCCGATAAAGTTCTGGCCTGGCTGCCCGACAGCCACACCCTGGTTTATCAATATGAAGGCACCTTGTATTTACTTAACACCGGAACCGGTAAAAAAACGGAGATTGCCCAGGACAGTTGGTTTGCTTCCGTCAGCCCGGACGGTCGGCAGCTGGCTTATGCCAAACTTGGTGACGGTCTGTTTATATACGATATAGAAACAGGACAGTCTAAGCGACTGACTAAGAACAATGAAGACCGGTACCCCGTCTGGTATCCTGACGGTAAGCACCTGTTTTATTTTTGTGATCTGGGCAAACAACTGGGAGACGGCGCCGGCTACCTGCAAGGCATGGCCAAAATTTCTGTGGCAACCGGCCAAATTGAAAGAATTACCGAGGCAGAAGGTAAATTCCGGCAAGCCCAGTGGCTTATACCAGGCCGGGCCCTGCACATCATAAGTGGTTGGGACGACGGATATAGTCATGCCATACTAAATCTTGAGCGGCAAAAATATGTTGAACTGGGCGAAAATATTATCGGTGATGCTTTCTTTGTGACGGTTGACACCGGCAAGGGACAACTTATTAAGAGTTACCGGGGACAAGTAGAAATATACGATGAGCTTGGCGACAAAATAAAATCTTATTGTCTGCCGGAAACTCACCAAACAAATTTTAATTACACCGTATCCCCCCGGGGCGATAAACTAGCCTTTGTTCAGGGAGATTTCGGCCGTTTTGGGGATAGCCAAATAAACGGCAACCAGGTGAAAATCTCTGATTATGACGGCCAAAATGTTCATACATTAACGCCGGAATATAAATATAACGACAGTATTGTCTGGCACCCTGACGGCCAAAACATTATTGCCCTACAAATGGATCAGGAAAAAATATTAGGCATTAAAATACTGGCCGTACCGTAAAACCAAAAAAGGACCGCCCTCACCGGGAAGAGCGGCCCTTTTTATCTTGGGGACAGTTTAACGTCATGTCCGGGACTGCCTAGGGCAACCTTCTTTGCAGTGAGCCACTTCACGCAGCATCCAGTGCTTGGTAAACATCCGTTTCACCTCCGGATAAAACATTTCCTGTCATGTAAATTATATAATTAATATCTTACATTATAAATAACTTATTATTATATTTTTCTTACCAAACATAAAACCACAAATCCAAAGATTTGTGGCTTCTTAATATCTTATTGCACCAGCTCTTTAGTTTCTCTGGCAATCATTAATTCTTCATTGGTGGGAACCACCATGGCAGCAAAGGGGGCTCCCGGTTTGCTAATGATTACTTCCTTGCCACGGCTGTTATTTTTCTCCTCGTCAATTTGCAGGCCGGTATAAGCTAAGCCCTTTAAGACTCTGGCTCTCATATCCTTGGAATTTTCCCCGATACCACCGGTGAAAACCAGTGCATCCAGGCCTCCCATGGCTGCGGTGTAAGCACCTACATACTTAATGATGGCGTAGGCAAACATGCTTAAAGCCAGCTCCGCCCGCTCATTGCCCTGCTGGGCAGCCTCTTCCAGATCCCTGAAGTCGCTGCTGATACCGGAAATACCCAGTACACCGCTTCTTTTTAATTTAAAACATTGTTGACTTCACTGACACTCAGTATTTTTCCTTTTCCATCAGGAAAGGCACAATCGCGGGATCAATGTCACCGCTGCGGGTTCCCATCGGCAGCCCGGGCAGTGGAGTAAAGCCCATGGTAGTATCAACTGATATGCCGTTTTTAACTGCTGAAATACTGGAACCGTTACCCAGGTGACAAACAATGATTTTTAAATCTTGCACCGGTTGACCAAGAATTTCTGCAGGCCGGCGGGTATACAAATTTATGGGAAGTGCCGTGAAAACCATAGCGGCGAATTTTATATTTCTCATAATACTCAAAGGGAATAGCATAGGTATAAGCATGTTTTGGCATAGCAGCATGGAAAGCAGTGTCAAAAACTGCCACCTGAGCTGCATGGGGCATTAATTCCTGACAGGTTTTAATACCCACAATATTGGGCGGGTTGTGCAGGGGCGCCAATTCAGACATTTCCTCCAGCACTTGAATTAATTCTTCGTTAATGACCACAGATTGGTTAAACTTTTCCCCGCCATGGACAACCCGGTGACCAACTGCTTTAATTTCTGAAATATCATTAATAGCACCGTATTTTTCATCGGTAATACATTTTAAGATAGCTTCCAATGCAACTTTATGATTAGGCAAATCTTGTTCCAACACCAACTGTTCGCCTTTATAAGACTCTTGTTTAATTCTGGAACCGGCAATACCGATTCTTTCGGATAAACCCGACAGCAGTACAGTTTCCTGCTCCATATTCATCAGCTTATATTTGATCGATGAGCTACCACAGTTAACAACCAGGATTAGCAAGGGTTTTCCTCCTTTGTGTGTATTTATTTTACCAGCTCTGAAATGTGACCTTGAATCTTATAAGCATAAACGGTATCGCCGTTTCTTAAGCCCACAGCGTTTCCTTCGTCGGTATCCACGTGCATCTCCAGTTTATGACTGTCCCCTACGCGCACCAGTACATCGCCAAAGATAATGCCTCTGGGACCTTTTGCTCTGACATAAATTCTGTCGCCGTCGACCAAACCATATTTTTCGGCATCCGAGGTATGCATATGAATGTGCCGGGCTGCAATAATAGCTCCCTCTTTTAAAGTGACAGAACCTACAGGACCCACCAATGTAACAGAAGCTGAACCGGCCAGGTCGCCGGAATCACGCAAAGGGGCTTTAATACCAATCTTAAAACAGTCAGAAATGGATAATTCTACCTGGCTTTGCTTGCGTTCCGGTCCCAGTACGCGTACTTTTTCAATAACACCTTTAGGACCAACCACAGTTACCGTTTCTTCAGCAGCAAACTGGCCAGGCTGGGACAGGTCTTTCATAGGTTTCAGTTCATAACCGGGTCCGAATAAAGTCTCAACGTGGTCACGGCTGAGGTGTACATGGCGGGCAGAAATACCCACAGTGACCGGAATAGGAATAATTTCATCCGGGTTTACTTGGGTGGGGAGATCTTGTGCATTTGCCATTTTTCACACATCCTTTTTATAGATTTTTAAGTTTGTTATAATAGGAGATGCTTATTAATTAATAACAAATCACTTGATAACTTTTAATAATATATTTTGTAAACTATCTTAAAAGAAACCAGACACATTCTGTTTGATATTGCAATGTCTTCCTGGCCAGGTATGATGGTATTACCTACATAATTTAAAATTAGTTTTGTTAGGAAAGTAACGTTTACCCTGATAAATGTTATAAATTGTATACACTTTTCTCAACCTGATTTTAAACAGTTTCACACTTGTTTTCAAGCATATTTGATGACTTGCTTTTCTGACTTTTTTTTGGATTAACAGTAAAAATTATTCTCCTTTTCTTATTTTTACGAAACAAAATAAACCTGCAACAACAAAAACCCGTCCATGCTGACGCATAAACGGGTTTTTCTTAATAAAGCAAGTGGTCGGGATGACAGGACTTGAACCTGCGGCCTCACGGTCCCGAACCGTGCGCTCTACCAAACTGAGCTACATCCCGCAAACAATTTAACTGTGAACAGACACTATTATGACCTATTGTTTTCTTTTTGTCAAGAAGTTTTTCTCTAATGGTCAATCTTTTATTTGTATAAGCAAAGGTTAATTGAATAATAATAACTTTAAACCTTCACCCCGGGGAGGGATGGATGTGCTCAAAAATGTAGGTACTGCTGATAAGATTATCCGGTTTACTTTTGGTATCAGTTTTCTGGCCCTGGGTATTTTAAAAATTTTTGGTCCGGGATGGTCCTTGCTTTTTAATGTTTTAGGTATTGAAATACTGCTGGTAGCCGTTATTGGCTACAGTCCCATATACCGGATTTTAGGTGTTTCAAGTCGCGAACCAAACCTGACTGTCAAGGAGGAGGTAGACATTTGGACCACCGGGGTGCCGGATTCGGAGAAGTAGTTCATACAATTGCCAATATCTGGGGAAAGGAGAAAAAACTTCATGGCCAACACAAGCAATTCGGCAGAACTAAAAAATTGTATTCAAAACGCTCAAGATTGCATGATGAATATGGGAAAAACCATAGATAAACTACCCGGAAATGCCCCCGAAAAACAGGAATTGGCGCAACTGTGCCGGAAAACAGGCATTTTACTGGAGGAAGCCCGCCAAAGATGTCAGCAGCTTTTTTAAGTCTTAATCTTTTTTAGTTTCGACATTTATGCTTTAGGGCTTGAGGAGGAAACGGTTTGTTTATTTGTTGCGTTTGTGGCAAAAAGTTTGATGAAGTACATTTGGTTTACGATGAAGAAATGGACAACCATTACTGTGAAGATTGTTACCTGGCTGAATATACCGGAGGATAAAACAGGCACTTAACGGTGCCTGTTTCAGACTGTAGACAAAGGTTGTAAAACAAAGTGAGGTGGCTTTATGATCCCCTGTCGGCGACTTGTCGAAGCACCGGTAACAGCACTTGATGAGCGAAAGGAGCCATTGGGGTGGCGCCCACAGGACGTGGGCGCCAGCCGAACCGGGCCAGGATGGCCCGTTTGAGGCGACCCCAAGGGCGACCGTAGCGAATCATAGTGCTGTCGGTGCGTAGACCGGAGCCAAAGGGGATCATAAACCACCGCTAAGGTTTGTCAAACTCTGAAACAGGCACTTTACAGTGCCTGTTTATTTTTTCCTTATGGCGGTTGCCTACCGGCTGGATTTTCAACCCAATCCCGCACACCTTCTCCCGCGTCAGTTGGTTTTGTCCACCCAAAATCCCCCAGACATGGCACCTTAGGTTCAGTTCCCTGAATAAAATAAGCAGACATGGTATCGCCGGATAAAGGGGTAGCCCTAAGGCCGTCCATGGTGCAGATTTCCGCTTGAACAACTCCCGGGGGAGCTAAAAAATCCGTCACTTCGGTATCCTTTAAAGCCGCTTGCATAAACTGCCCCCAAATAGGCGCGGCAATATCACCGCCGGTTAATCCCACTTTTTTCTGTTTGTCATCATATCCTACATATACGGCGGCAACTAAATTGGGAGTATAGCCAACAAACCAGGCATTGGTGTAATCTTCCGTGGTACCTGTTTTCCCTGCCGCCGGCCTGGGAAACAGCCAGGCGATCCGGGCGGCGGTACCGCCTGGTTGGACTGCTGCCTTTAGCATGTCAGTAACAATATAAGCTACTTTTTCATCAATAACCTTAGCCAGTTGAGGCTTCTGCTCTTCCAATATCCTGCCGGCACTGTCAGTAATTTTGAGAATATACACGGGCTGACAGCGTATTCCCTGATTGGCCAAAGGTCCAAAGGCTGTTGCCATCTCCAAAGGAGTTACTTCTGAGGTGCCCAGAGCAAGGGAAAGAAAAGGTCTTAAGGGACTCTCAATCCCCATAGCCCGGGCATATCTGACAATAGCGTCAGGCCCTAACATATCTGCCAGGCGAACCGCCACCACATTGTCAGAAATGGCCAGCGCCTGTTTAAGAGTGAAAGGGCGGTAATGATAACCAATCTTGTGATCCCGCGGAGCATAAGGCTCTGCTCCGGCAACCTGGTAAGTAACCGGTTCACAATAAATTGTGCTGGCAGCAGTGTAACCGGATGCCACTGCTGCGGTATATAAAAATGGCTTAAAGGCTGAACCCGGCTGCACTCTGGCTAAAACGCGGTTAAACTGGGATTTTTGCCAGTTTCTCCCCCCCACCATGGCTTTGATATAACCGTTTTGTGGGTCCACAGCCACCAGGGCTCCGTTAATTTCTTCATTTATTTGGTTTAATCCCTGTTCTAAAGCCTCTTCAGCACTTTTCTGCATATCCAAATCCAAGGAGGTTTGAATGGTTAAACCGTTGGCATACAGCATTTCCAGGCCATTTGTATATTTATTGGTAAAATACTTGATTATTTCCGCCACAAAATAAGGTGCCTGTTGCAAAACCTGCGGTTTTGTCCGGGGTTGAATATGTTCTGCCAAAGCTTGTTTTTTTGCTTCTTCAGTAATCATGCCTAACTGCCGCATACGATTTAAGACCAGTTTTTGTCTCTCTTTGGCACCCTCCGGGTTAGTAGTGGGAGCATAATAACTGGGTGCCCTTGGCAAACCGGCCAGCATGGCACTTTCGCCCAGAGTTAAATCTTTGGCGGATTTATTAAAATATATCCGGGCTGCCGCCTCCACTCCATAGGCACCCTGGCCAAAATAAATCCGGTTCAGATACATATTTAAAATTTCTTTTTTTGTGTAAGTTCTTTCCAATTTTATGGTATAAAAAAGCTCTTTAACTTTTCTGCCCAGAGTCCTCTCCGGACCCAGGTATAAGTTTTTTGCCAATTGCTGGGTAATAGTGCTGCCGCCCTGCACAATGCCCCGGCTGCGCAGGTTTTGATAGGCTGCCCGCAGCAACCCCTTAAAATCAAGACCCCGGTGTTGATAAAACCTTTCATCTTCAATGGCCACAATAGCTTGCTGCATGGCCGGCGCTATTTCGTCTAACGATACCGGTATTGTATTTACCGGTGCAACCGTGGTAATTAACTTGTTGTTTATATCCACAATTTTAGACGGCATGGCAATATCCGGAGCTTGTTCGGGATCTACCGTAGCACAACCGGCTGCACTAAAAAACAGTATGATAAATCCTGCCAGCAAAAAATATCCAATAACCCGGCTCAACGACTCTTCCACCCACTCATGCTGTTTATGGCATTGCTGATCATTTCTCAGAACGGCACCCTTTATGCTTTATCAAAATGGGAACTCCTCTGTTTAACAAGAATATTATGTTGTAATAGAAAATTTTGGGATGGTGATATTATGCCAAAACATGTTGTCAGATCGGGTGATACTATAAAAAACCTGGCCAAAAAATACAATGTAAGTTTCAGCAATCTTTCACTTGCCAACAGTCATCTGAAAAACCTTGAGCAACTTAATCCGGGCGATGTCATATATATTCCTGATACCGCGGATGGCACTTACAGTTTGGTAAAAAGCACTCCTTTAAAAATGCAGCTCATGTCCATGATTGGCTTCTCACCCAGGCAAATCCAGGAACATTATAAAATTTATTTAACTTATGTAAATAAAACAAATGAAATACGTCATCAGCTGCGTTCCCTGGAACAAAGTGAAAGCAGTTCCATTTTTAGCCAGCTGGGTACTTTAAAAAATGCTGAAATTTATACTGTCAGCAATTATAAACTGCATGAATTATATTTTGAAAACCTGGGGGGCAAAGGAGGTCCCGCTACCGGTTCTGTTCTGGAAGCCATCGTGCGGGATTTCGGTTCTTATGAGTATTGGGAAAAAGATTTTCGGGCCACCGGATTGGCCGGCCGTGGCTGGGTTATCATGGGCTATGACTATGATGACGGGCACCTTCATAACTATGTACTGGATTACCAGGGAATGCTGCTTCGTATAGAACCGTTGCTGGTGCTGGATGTACACGAACATGCATACTTTCTTGACTATGGTACCAATTGTGCCAGCTATATAGATGCTTTTTGCCGCAACCTTGACTGGTCGGCGGTTAACGGCCGACTGGCCAATCTTAAATTTGCGGAAAAGTAACAATATCAATCATATAAAAAGAGGGTATACCGCCGAAGGCTTTTGGAATACCCTCTGGATCTTTGCTTATATCTTGGTAGCAAACACATGATTTCCTATGCGGGTAATGATGGGAAGTGTTTTTATCCATTTGTCATTTGCCAGCACCGGATTGTAAAAAAACAACGCACCACCTGTAGGATCACGACCCAGCAGTGCTTCTATGGCTGCCCGCCTGGATTCCTCGTCAGGTTTAAGGTTGATGGAACCGTCCTGCACCGGCGAAAACTGGTAGACCCGGTTGTTGTTTTGTAAAATTACATCTCTGATATTTTTAGGAAAATCCGGGCTGGCCAGGCGATTAATGATCACGGCTCCCACAGCCACTTTGCCTTCATAGGATTCGCCCCTTGCCTCGGCATGGATGAGCCTGGCCAACAGGTCTATATCATCCCTGGAAACATCCCCCCGGGACAATACCATGCCATAGGCTGACACACTGCCGGCAGGAATAACTAATTTTTGGTCAGGATAAATTACGGTGTATTTTAAGTTGTTAGCTCGCATCAGATGTCCCAAGGACACGTTATAATCCCGGCAAATCTGATACAGGGTATCCCCCGGTTTCACAATGTAACTTATTTCCTGATACGATCGGTCCGGTTCTGCCCCGTCAAATTCTAAACCGCCCGCACCGTCGCAGGCCTCCTCCGCAGCTGCTGCAACGCCAACCAGCCCAGAGGCGACTGCTAACACAACCGCCATTACAGTGGCGATTTTACGGTACTTCTTGTTCATTGGTTCCTCCTTTCTTACCCAAATGATAGTTTGTACAGTTTTGTAAAGATTATACACCTTAAAATCACAAAACGCCCTTAAGGGCGTTCTGATTAACTGTACATTGATCTCATTAAAAATTTTTTCTTTTGATCCGCTTTATTGACAGGGTCTATGCCGGACTTGCGCTGACCTTGTTTATGCTTGTTTTGTTCAAAACGCTGTTGATAGGCCTGCACTTCATGCAATGTGCGAATGTTGTTTTTGTGCCACTCCCGCAAAATACTGCCAATATATTTAAAATTATGCTTGCCGCGGATAACCGCTTGTCTTAAGGCCTCTAATATAAGCTCACTGTCATGTTCTGATAACCAGCCGACAATTTGTTCAATCTCCATCGGGGAAAGTAACCGGCCAAACTCATTTTCAAAAACATGGCACAAATCCTGTTCCAGCGGGTTAGCCGCAATCCCCTCATCATCTTGCAAGGGCAGTTGTGCTGAGTCAGCATGCAATTTTTCTGCAATGCGATCCAACTCTTTTTTTTGGTTAAGGGCCCACACCTCTGACAGTTCAAATACCAGGGGTTCAAAGTCATAACCCTGTTTAACGGTGCCGTCTGCGGTATAATAATTGGTTATGCCAAGAATTTTTTTATCAAGCAGGTTTTTAATTTGCCTTTCTATTTGCAGCGGTTCAGCCGATAAGCAGCCGGCCAGTATTTCTACGCCAGGCATTAATAACTGTTCTTCATGACGCAACCTTAACAGCTGTAAAATCAGCATCATTTCCGAATCAGAAATACCCACATCCCGGTAATGCTTTAAAAAAAGGTTCGGTATGCTTGTCATGCCACCCGTAAAAATGGCGGCACCAAAGTAAACGGTCATGTTGGTAGCATCAAACTCTTTTTTGACTGCGTAACTGTTTTTGTGCGACATGCCCCAACCCCCTCCTGAATTCCTCTCATTATTTTATGGTAAGGTTGGCAGCCTTGTCCACATCTGTTTGTCGACAAAGTTACGGTAAAGCTCCCTCAGATAATACTTTAGGCCGGCTGCTTTTAGTTTACTCCCGCTTAATTTTTTCACTAAAAGCAGCAGGGAGTATTAAAAACCTAACCTGTCAAATTGGAGCTCATTTTGCGCATGATACGGTTTGCTATAGTATTAATGATAAAGATAAGAATAATTAACACAGTGGCGGTAGCATAGGCCTTTTCCATAGAAATGCCTTCCATCGCTAAAATATATAGATGTACCGACATACTGCGGGCCGGATCCATGACAGAGGAAGGGATATTAAGTGAGCTGCCGGCAGTCAGAATCACTGCAGCGGTTTCTCCCACCACCCGGCCGATGCTTAATATTACACCGGTGACAATTCCGGGTAACGCACTGGGCAAAACAATCCTCCAGACCGTTTGCCATTTGGTTGCACCCAGAGCCATACTGCCTTCCCGGTAGCTTACGGGCACGCTTTTAATGGCTTCTTCACTGGTACGAACAATGGTTGGCAGTACCATAAATGCCAAAGTTAAACCGCCCGACAACAACGACCAGGAAAATCCCATAAATAAAACCAAAAAAGCAAAACCAAACAAACCAAAAATAATCGAGGGAATACCAGCTAAAGTTTCGGTGGCAAACCGAATAATTTTTACCAGTGGTCCCTTTTTAGTGTATTCAGTTAGCTGAACAGCTGCCATAATACCAATAGGTGTAGCAATGGCCAGGGAAATCAGTATCAGATATACGGTACTGACTATAGTAGGAAAAATACCGCCTTCTTTGCCCATGAAAAGCGGTTCTTGCGTTAAAAAACGCCAATTCACATGAACCAAACCATGCTGCATGATATGAAAAATAACAGCCAGCAATGCCCCCACGGTAACCAGGACCGAAGCCCAGAGAAATCCACGGGCAATTTTTTCTTCCCAATACACAAAAGCCCTTATTTTTTGCATCTTACTCACCTATCCTTTTGGGCACCAAGGCCACCAGGAAATTTAAAATCATAATAATAACAAACAAAACAATGCCTGTAGCAAACAGCGCCTGGGCATGCTCACCGGCAGCATAGCCCATCTCTATGGCTATATTACCGGTCAAAGTTCTTACAGGATCCAAAATGCTTTCCGGCAGGGATGCCACGTTGCCAACCACCATAATTACGGCCATAGTCTCACCGATTGCTCTCCCCATACCCAGCACGACAGCTGTCAGTATGCCGGAACGGGCACTGGGAATGATGACTTTTTTAATGGTTTGCCAGTGAGTGGCCCCCAGTGCCAGGGAGCCTTCTTTATATTCCCTGGGGACGGCACGAATGGCATCCTCGGATATATTTACAACAGTGGGCAGGATCATAATGGCCAGGACGACAGAACCGGCTAAAATACTAAAACCTCTGCCCCCAAACAGCTCTCGAATTAACGGCACCAGAATTACCAAGCCGTAAAACCCGTAAACTACGGAAGGAATACCGGCCAACAGCTCAATGGCCGGGCGAATAACCCCGGTTACCTGTTTCGGCGCAATCTCCGCCAAAAAAATGGCACATCCTATACTAAGCGGCACCCCGATAGCCAGGGCTCCCAGGGTAACTAAAAATGAACCGGCAATCATAGGCAGCAAACCGAATTGTTTGTCCAGCGGGTGCCAGTCGCTGCTGGCAATAAAATTTGTCAGGCCGTACTTCTGCATAACCGGCAAGCCGTCGACAAAAATAAAATACGTAATTAAAGTTACCGCTAAAACAGCAACTATGGCGCTGATTAATAATAGCTTTTCAATTAATTTCTCATGAATTTTTTTCATAGCATTTTCCTCTCACAAAACAGGCATGGAGGGTTGCCAAAAACAACCCCCCTTACCCTTTCATTTTGTCAGATGATTCTTCGTCTGGTAACTTATTTATTTTACAGGAATGAAATGAGCTTCTTTAACAATTTTTTGACCTTCTTCGCTCATGACAAAGTCAATATATGCTTTAGTTACTTCGTTCATTTCACCTTTGGTCAGATACAGGAAGGGACGGGAGATTTTAAAGGAACCGTTTTTGACGTTGTCTATGGTGGGTTCAGCCCCGTCAACCTTAATACCTTTTACCTCTTGATTAAGAGAACCCAGCGAAACATAACCAATGGCATTTTCGTCGCCGGCCACGGTGGTACGCACTGCGCCGGTGGAGGGCTGGGTTAGAGCTTTTTCAGTAAACTTGGCATCTTTACCTAATACCAGTTCTTCAAAAGCACCACGCGTACCGGAACCTTCTTCACGGTTAACCACGTTAATGGGTGCATCTTTGCCGCCAACTTCTTTCCAGTTGGTAATTTTGCCGGAGAAAATACCTTTAACCTGCTCCATGGTTAACTCGGACACCTGATTTTTAGAGTTAACCACTACCGCAATACCATCCAGGGCTATTTTGGTTTCGGTAAGACCCAGGCCTTTTTCTTCTTCCTTTAACTCCCGGGAGGAAGCGCCAATTTGGGCTGCACCTTCGTTAGCTGCCTTTACACCGGCCGAAGAACCGCCACCCTGTACATTAACAGTTACGCCAGGATTTTTAGCCATAAATGCTTTGGCCAGTTCTTCAGAGACAGGCTGCACAGATGTGGAACCGGCAATGGTGATAGAACCGGATAATCCTTCAGCTTTCTTTTCGCCTTCTGCCTTGGGTGCCCCTTCTTGCTTGCCGCAGCCGGCCAAGGCAACCGCAATTGCCAGGATCACGGCAAATACCGGCATAAGCTTTTTAGTGTTCTTAAACATAATACTCCTCCTTTATTTTTATGTACTTGATATGGGACTCATCAAGTTGAAAAGCCCCGCTGTTTGCTTTTTCTGTTCCCCACCTCCCTATTGCATTTTAGCGGGCCATTGTTAACAAACAGGTTGTTTACCGTAAATAATCAGTTAAGACCATGTTAATTTTCTATTAAAGTATCTCCGCCGCCTGTTCTTCAGCCTTTCCCGGCACTGCCTCGGGATCCGATAAAAGAATGTTTGCTGCCTCCTGCCGGTGCCGGTCCAAAACAAAACCTTCTAATTTAGCCTTCAAGGTCTCGGATAATTGATTAAGCACGTCGGCTGTGCGGGCAACTTGACGGGCCGTGGCCTGTTGGTTGTCCGTTTCTGTATCAGCCCCGCCTGCCAGTTGTTTAATTAATTCTTCCACTGTAAAGGTACCCCGGGAGATTTTTTCTGCATCAAAATAAATTTGATTAATTTGTTGTCCGGTCAATTCAACATTGTCAGCAATTTTACGTAAGGCTTCTTGAGCGTGCAAAGTAGCAGTCAAACCTTCGTCGGCAATTTTTTTACTGTCGTCAACTTTATTTAGCACTTGGTTATTTTCCCGCACGATAGCAGCGATAATTTGCTCCACCTCTTTGGTAGTGGCAGCAGTTTCCTCCGCCAGGCGTCTGACTTCGGCAGCCACTACAGCAAAACCCCTGCCGTGCTCACCCGCCCTGGCTGCTTCAATAGAAGCGTTAAGCGCTAATAAGTGCGTGTCCTGGCAAATTTTTCTTATTAAATCCAACAGCCGGCTCACTTCTTGAATTCGCTGACCTAAACTGCCAACAGACACAGCCTGTTCAGCAATGGCTTGGTGATTCTGGTTAATTACTTCAACCAGTTTATTTACGGCTGCTGTTCCTTCCTCTGCAGAAGCAAGCATAGCCTGGCCGGAAACCTGTGTTTCCTGCACGGTTGCCGAAATTTGCTGCACTGCGGCAGACATGGTCTGAACAGCCTGGTTGGTTCTTTCTACAGCAGACAGTTGGCGGTTGGCAACTTTGCTCATATCCTGGCTGCTGTCTGACAATACAGCAGCTGTTTGGTTTAAATCATGCAATAAAGCCCCAAAATCCGCCAGCATACTGTTAAAACAAGCTCCCACCCGGTTAAATTCAGGGCCTGTACCGGTTTCCGGCACCCGTACGGTTAAATCGCCACCCCGTGCCCGTTCCATGGTGTCCATCATTTGTTGCAAAGGCCGGCAGAATTTTCGGGTACCCAGCACACAGACAACAGTGGCAATGATAAAAGCCAATAATCCTACACCCAGGGCGGTTAATTGCATCTGCTTTACCGGCGCCAGAAAATCTTCCTCCGCAACTCCCGCCACAAAATACCAATCTCTGCCGGCGATCGGTTCCAACACCACTGTGCAAAGGACACCCCCTAAGGGTGCGGAAACGGTTCCCCCTTTACTTGCTTGCTGCAGCAAAAAAGTTATCTCTGATCTTTGCGGCTTGATTGGTTGCTCATATTTGTCCTTTACCACCGAGTTCCCGCCGGTATCGATTACATCAACATAGGCCCGATAATTAAGAGCTTTGTAGGCATTGCGCTGCTTGGTCAAATAATAATCTGTTTTATTTGCAATTTCACGTTTATCCATACTGTGTAACATAATGGAAATCTTATCGGCATTGTCGGCAGCCGTAACTTTTATTCGGTTGGCCGTTAACTGGCTGACGGTGGACTCTGCCTCTCGAAAAATACTGACTCCCATAGCCAAATTAATTAATGCGATAATTACAGCAAACGTTAGCACCAGTTTCCACTGTAAGGTCATGTTGGCCAGGATTTTTTTATGAACGCAAAAAGACAAAACACGGTTTAATCTTCGAGAAAAAGAACACCACTTAAATAAAGGATTATTGTAAATTTTTTTTACAAATACTTGTTCTGAAAATAACCGTCGTTTTGGCATGTTTGTAAATTTTATCAACAAGACTCCTCCCATCAGCAAACCATTTTTTGCTATTTTAAACTAACTTAAGATTAATACAGTCAATTTACCTCATTGTAAAAAACAGTTTAAATTTCTCTAACATAAGTAAAATCTCATTTTAGCAGACTGTAGACAAAGGTTGTAAAACAATGACAAGGTGGTTTTATGATCCCCTGCCGGCGACTTGTTGAAGCACCGGTAACAGCACTTGATGAGCAAAGGAGCCATTGGGGTGGCGCACACAGGACGTGGGCGCCGCCCGAACCGGGCCAGGAGGGCCCGGTTGAGGCGACCCCAAGGGCCACCGTAGCGAATCATCGTGCTGTCGGTGCGTAGACCGGAGCCAAAGGGGATCACAAACCACCCATCGGTTGCGAAAAATAGGAAATTTTACCTAGCACCGATTAATTTGCAGCGGCAGGAGTTTTTGCTTTTTCTACGAATACCGAAAATATGTTAACATCTGCGAATGGCGGGTCTGGCTTATGGAAATCGACATTAAAGTTCTGGACAACATTATCAAAGAAACAGTGGCTGTTATTGAAAGCAGCAAGGAACAAATCTATCACATTGCAGAAAGTGCCCTGTTAGAATGCCAAAGGGTGGAAGCAGAAATTAACCAAATCAAAAACCAGGTTGCTGTTGTTATCAAGCAAGTAAGCCAACTGGAGGTGGCAGAACGCAAAGCCAGAATTCGTTTAATGGAAGTCAGCAAGGATTTTCATCGTTTCGCCGAAAATGACATTAAAGAAGCCTACGAACAAGCCCAACTTATTCAACTAAAACTGGTCATGCTGCGGGAAGAAGAAAAAACTTTACGTTTTAAGCGGGACCATTTGGAATTATCTTTAAAAAGGATGCGTGATACCGCTGAGCGAGCCGAAAAATTGGTTTCGCAGGTAGGCATGGCTTTACAGTTCTTGAGCAACGATCTTTCCGGTTTGAGCCAAAAGCTGGGCAATTTACATGATATGCAGCAGCTGGGTATTTCTATTATTCGGGCCCAGGAGGAAGAACGCAAACGGGTAGCCCGGGAAATTCACGACGGCCCTGCCCAATCCATGGCTAATATTGTTATGCGGGCAGAATTTTGTTTAAAACTATTGGAAATCAACCCCGGCTTGGTCAGAGGGGAGCTGCTGTCACTGCAGCAGCTGGTTCGCCAAAGCCTGCAGGATGTACGTAAAATAATCTTTGACTTAAGGCCCATGGTGCTGGATGATTTAGGTTTAGTACCGGCCATTAAACGTTACCTGGAAGATTATAAAACACAAAACAATATGCAAGTTGAGTTTGTTTTAATGGGTAAAGAACAGCGGTTTGATACTTCTCTGGAAGTAGCGGCTTTCAGGATTATCCAAGAGGCATTAACCAACGTAAAAAAACATGCTCATGCCAGGCATGTTGTGATAAAAATGGAGCTGATACCGAAACGCATTAACGTATATATAAAAGATGACGGTTGCGGCTTTTGTATGGAAACCCAAAAACCGCGCCGTGACGGCAGCGGCGGTTACGGCTTGTTAGGCATGAAAGAAAGAATTCAGCTTCTTAAGGGCGGTTTAACCATATCTTCAGCACCCGGAAAAGGTACCGAAGTTAATTTTTGGCTGCCGTTAAATGATCTATCATAAATCAGGGAGGTGTTATTTTGCATCAGCCGATTAATTTATTGATTGCCGACGACCATGCCCTGATCAGAGAAGGCTTACGTAAAATACTTTCTATTGAGCCCGGTATCAATGTTGTCGGGGAAGTAGCGGACGGGCAGCAGGCGGTGGACTTTTGTCATCACAACCAGGTAGATATTGTATTGATGGATATTAATATGCCGGTCATGAACGGCATCGAGGCCTGTCGAAAAATTAAAGAAAGCAAACCTCATATTGGCATTATTGCCCTCACCATTCATGACCAGGATGAGTATTTATTCGAGTTAATTAAATACGGCATTGCCGGCTATGTATTAAAGGATGTACATCCCGATCAGCTGGTTAAAACCATTCAAGGGGTAGCACGGGGCGAGTCCTTTATTCCCCCTGCCATGACTGCCCGGGTGCTGGCCGAATTCAGCCGCCTCAGTTGCGGCGACCATACCGAAAAAAAACACCATTTGCTCACAGAGCGGGAAATTGAAGTACTCAAGCAGGTGGCTAAAGGACAGAGCAACAAAGCTATTGCCAAAACGCTGTTTATCAGTGAAAAGACCGTAAAAAACCACCTGACCAGCATTTTTAATAAAATTGGTGTGGAAGACCGCACTCAAGCCGCCCTGTACGCCATTAAAGAAAAACTGGTTGAAATTTAATCGCCTGAGCAAAAAGCTCAGGTTTTTTGTTTTGTAGCCAGGAAATATACTGATTGCCGGTGCCAAAATCTGATTAAAGTCTGATTGCGGTAAGACTTTGGTGTGACATCATTTGTGACAGTTGTCGGTCATATTTTATGACTGTAGAATCATGTCAGCAGCGGTAAAAACTGTTAATCTGTTAACAGAAAGGACAACCCGTCAATTACATGGAGAGGGGTGGTGGCTGAAACTGGATCGATTTATCCAATTGTGGTATGAGGAATGTGCCCAGGGGGTGGCTGAATATGGCTTAATCATTGCCCTTATTGTTTTATTTATTCTAGCCTCATTTCAATCAATGGTTAAAGCCATCCCGTCGGGCATCGAACCGGTAGCCGACAAACTAACCTCCGGAACTAATTTCTAAGAAAGGGGATTTCATGATGAAGAATTTATTTGTAAATTTACTGCAGGACGAAAACGGTCAGGGTATGGCAGAATACGGCCTGATTTTAGCCTTGATTGCCGTAGTGGTAATCGGCACTCTTCAATTATTAGGAACTAACCTCAATACCAAGTTTACCCAGGTTAAAGATGCCGTAGGCGGTGCCGGCGGCGGTCAATAATTTAGCTGGCAACCGGTAATATACAGCGACCCTACTTAGCTCTCTAAGTAGGGTCAATTATTAAGAAGGGAATGGCAAACATGCTGCCGGACATGGCTATAGTTGTGGTAATTTTAATCTCTGTCTATACCGACCTGAGGTACAGAAAAATATATAATGCGCTCCTCCTGCCGGCCTTTCTTTTGGCCCTGCTATATCATGGAAGCAGCGGCGGCCTGAGCGGCCTGTTAACCAGTCTGCAGGGTACCTTGCTGGGGTTGGTTTTGCTGTTTATTCCTTTTGTTTTAGGAGGCATGGGAGCCGGTGATGTAAAACTCCTGGCGGTTATCGGCGCTTGGCAGGGCCCGCAATTTGTCTGGTTCTGTTTTTTATGTACGGCCCTGGTGGGTGGCCTGATTGCCATCGTCCAGCTGGCCAAATCCGGCCGGTTGCTGACAACTTTCAAAATGATTATTTTAACTTTTATACCGGGCATGCCGAAAGTAAACACCTTTGGCACCTTGGCTACGGCTAAAGCCGGCGATGCCTTTCCTTATGGTATGGCCATCGCAGCCGGTACACTGGCCACCTATATTTTGAGGTGATGGAGTTGTTGCAAAGTTTTTATAAACTAAGAAAAAACCAACAGGGTCAAACACTGGTGGAGCTGGCCCTGATCCTGCCGATCCTGGTACTTCTCTTAATGTGTACCATCGAATTCGGTCGTATCTTCTTCACTTACTTAACAGTCACCCACGCTGCCCGGGAAGCTGCCCGGGCCACCGTTATACACACAGGACAAGATGATGCATTTATCAAACAAAAAGTTGAGTCAACAGCTTCCTGGTTGGAACCTGACAAATTAATTATTGAGGTTACTCCCGCCTCGCCGGCCAACCGAACCACCGGCGTCCCTTTAACTGTTTCAGTAAAATATCCGGTTGACTTATATACCCCGCTTCTGAGCGATATCATGCCCAACCCTTTTATTGTGCAGGCCCAGATAACCATGCGTATTGAATGAGGTGACCGGAAGTGAAAATAAAATTACTGGCACAAAAATTATTAAAAGATGAGCAAGGCTTGGCAGTTGTGCTGGTATCCCTGGCCATGACCGTGCTGATAGGAGCCCTGGCCCTGGTAACCGATTTTGGCCTGGTGGCTTTCAACAAAAGTAAATTGGCCAATGCAGCAGACGCTGCCGCTTTAGCCGGCGTGCAAGAGTTACCTGAAAATCCGGCGCTGGCTTCCCAGATTGCGCAATCTTATGCCCAGGCCAACGGCCTGCAGGTGAATCAGGTGGAAGTAAAACTGGTACCTGATCTGGACAGCTCACAGTATGTAGGAGTTCAAGTAATTGCCAGCAAAACTGTTGAATATGTGCTGGGGAAAATTTGGGGCTTTTCTTCGCTACAACTGCAGTCCCAGGCTACCGCCCAAGTAATGCCTATTACCTCGGTTTACGGCGCAGCCCCCCTTTTTATACCGGATACCCAACCGCTGGTATTTGGCCAGCCGTACACCCTCCGTTCAAAGGATGCAGATTTTGGTCCCGGCAACTTTGGCGCACTGGATTTTCCCAACAGTGCCGGCGCCAAAGATTTTTCCTATTATTTGGCCAACGGCTATGAAGGCATCATTAAAGTTAGTTATGAAATTGACACCTTAACCGGGGTTAAAAAACAAAAAACCATTGAGGGCATCTCCCAACGGATAGCTAAATGCACCCACAACTGCACCCACGAGCATTTTCAACCGGACTGTCCCCGGTTATTAAAGCTGCCGGTGGTGCACTATGACCAATTAAACGGGCATAAGCCGGTTACCGTGGTAGGGTTTGCAGCTTTTTTAGTGGATGATGTGAGGGACGCCGGTTCCATAGAAATCACCGGCCGGTTTGTTAAAACCTTGGCCGAAGGTGAAGGAAGCCTCAATCAGGTGGATTACGGGCTACGGACAGCTAAATTGGTGCAATAACAGGAGGAAACAAAATGCGTAACAAACTGGTGTTTTTACTCGCCATTATATTTGGGCTGGCAGCTGCCTTTGGCGTTTACCAATATTTAGACAGCTTAAAGAAATCCTATCGATCTTCCGGCAACTTTAAACAGGTGGTGGTTCCCCGTCAAACCATCGGTCCTAAAACCATGATTACCGAACAAATGCTGCGGGTTAAAGATATCCCGGTTGAGTTAATTCAGCCCGGCACTGCCATGGACATTAATGAAGTGGCAGGAAAGATTGCCCGCACGGAACTTTACCCCGAAGAACCCATTTTATTAAGCCGCCTGCATAAAGATAATGATCCTTCCGGCGGCCTTTCCCTCTCCATTCCTGAAGGCCAGCGGGCGTTAACTGTGGCGGTGGATGATGTCAGCGGCGTGGCCGGTTTATTGCGTCCCGGCGACCATGTCGATGTTCTGGTTACTTTTGATTACGAACCGGAAAAAAACACCCTCACCTCCCTGCTGCTGCAAAACATTTCCGTTTTGGCGGTAGGTCAATCCATGGACAGTGTGCAAAAGGGGGATAAAAAAGTCAACGCCCAGACAGTTACTCTGGCTGTAAAACCAGAACAGGCGCCGCCCCTGACCTTAGCTGCAGAAAGCGGCAAAATCCGGTTAATGCTGCGGTCACCCAAAGATGCCGGCACCCTTGCCCTGCCCTCCGCCCGTATGCAAAACCTGGTTCGTTAAAAGGAGGATGCACCATGTCAGAAATAAAAGTGCTGGTGGTTGATGATATTGCCAACACCCGTGAAGATATTAAACGGCTGCTTTACTTTGAAGATGATATTACCGTCATCGGCGAAGCATCGGACGGTGAAGAAGCTATTGCTATGGCAGCCGGCCTGAAGCCTGATGTTGTGTTAATGGATATCAACATGCCAAAAATGGACGGCATTCAAGCCACCGAAAGCATTGCTAACAATTGTCCGGAATGTTCGGTTATTATCATTTCAATTCAAGGGGAGCAGGAATACCTGCGCCGTGCCATGGCAGCAGGAGCCCGGGAATACCTGGTGAAGCCTTTTAGCAGCCATGAACTGGCAGATGTCATCCGCCGGGTATACGAATCCAATAAGAAACGTTTAAGTTTTTTAGGGCTGTCAAGCCAAGCCAGTCCAAGGCTTAAAGCTGCCAAAGGAAAAATTATAACCTTGTTTTGTTCCAAAGGAGGCGTCGGTAAAACCGTACTGGCCTCAAATCTGGCTGTTGCCCTGGCTCAAAACACCAAAAAGAAAGTCGTGTTGGTGGATTTAGACCTGCCGGGCGGGGATATCAGCGTCATGTTGAACATCACCGTCAGGGGTACTCTGGCTGAATTGGCTCAGGAAACAGATAATTTGGATATAAGTTTAGTAGAAAGCTACCTGCTGCCCCATTTGTCCGGAACAAAAATATTGCCGGCCCCCCTCAGCCCGGAGCAGGCTGAATTAATTACCTTACAGCGGGTAGAAGAATTGCTGCCCATTTTACAGGAAAACTTTGATTATATTGTCATTGATACATCACCCTTGTATAACGACATTAACCTGGCCGCCTTGGATGCAGCCAGCCAAATATTGTTACTGCTTAGCCAGGATCTGCCTTGCGTTAAACATGTTAAAACCTCCCTGGATATTTTAACCACCTTGGGTTACAGCGATAAATTAAAACTGATTATTAACGGTGCAGGTATGGAAGGCGGCATTAAAATATCTGAATTGGAAAAATCATTTAATCGGACCGCTTATGCCGTCATTCCGCATGATGAAAAGGTTGTCCGTCATTCTGTCAATAAAGGACTGCCGGCCGTCATGGTACAGCCAAACAGCAAGTTAGCGGAAGCTGTAATAAATCTGGCCCACAGTCTGGCCGGTTCTCCCCAGGCCAACAGTGAAAAACAATCCCCCGCTGAAACCAAACGATCTATTATCGGACGCTTATTCAGCTTCTAGGAGTGATCACATGTCACTGTTACAAAGACTGGAAAAACAAAAAATTCTACAGCAGGAACAAGTTGAGCAACCTGAATTTAACCACACCCGGCGCGACCTGCGCCAGCATCACAAAAGCCAGTTCCAGGAACTTACCCTTACCCTCCATAAAAAGGTAATTGCCAAATTAAAAGATTTGCCGGAGGACGTTAAGGAAAACCCTGACTTATTAGCTCAAAAAATAGAAAGCCTGGTTAATGAATTGCTGGATGAAGAAAATGAAAATCTGGCCCGTACCCAGCGGCAGCTTATAGTGGCGGAAATTATTGATGAAACAATTGGCTTTGGCCCCATCACCCCGCTGCTTAACGACCCCAATATTTCAGAGGTAATGGTAAACGGCCCTAACCAGGTTTATGTAGAAAGGGACGGCAAATTAATCTTAACCGGCGTTAAATTTCGTGACAGCGCCCATGTTCTTCACATCATTGAAAAAATTGTCGCCCCCATTGGAAGACGGATTGATGAAAGCATGCCCATGGTGGATGCCCGTTTACCCGACGGCTCACGAGTCAATGCCATTATTCCGCCGCTGGCCTTAAACGGTCCTACTGTTACCATACGTAAATTTGCCAGGGATCCTTATACCGTAGAAGATTTAATTAAATTTGGCACCCTGACACCCCAAATGGCCCAGTTCCTGGAGGCCTGTGTAAAAGCCCGGCTTAACATTGTAGTTTCAGGCGGTACCGGCAGTGGTAAAACCACCACCTTAAACGTACTTTCCTCTTTTATCCCGGCGGATGAGAGAATTATCACCATAGAAGACGCGGCTGAACTTCAATTACGCCAGGAACATGTCATTACCTTGGAAAGCCGTCCGCCTAACATTGAAGGCAAGGGTGCCATCACTATCCGAGACCTGGTACGCAACAGTTTGCGTATGCGGCCGGAACGCATTGTGGTTGGTGAAGTGCGCAGCGGCGAAGCCTTGGATATGCTGCAAGCCATGAACACCGGCCATGACGGTTCCTTAACCACCGGCCATGCCAACACCCCGCGAGATATGTTATCCCGCTTGGAAACCATGGTGTTAATGGCCGGCATGGATCTTCCTGTACGAGCCATCCGGGAACAAATTTCTTCCGCTATCGACTTAATAATTCAGCAAAACCGTTTTCGAGACGGTACCCGTAAAATTACTCATATTACGGAAGTTCAAGGCATGGAAGGCGAGGTTATTGTGCTGCAAGACCTATTTACCTTCCGGCAAACCGGCGTAGACGAAAACGGCAGGGTTAAAGGCACCTTTCAAAGCAGCGGTATCCGGCCTAAATTTATACACCGGCTGGAGTCCGCCGGTTTTAAACTGCCCCCGGATATTTTCAGCCCTTCCGTTTTCTAGCGATAAGAGGAGGAGTCTGCTATGTCCCTGGATAAAATTGCGATGCTTGTTTTTATTGCCGGCAGCTTAATGATCCTGGGAATACACCAGCTTTTGGCCGGAGACAGATGGGAAGTAAACCTGCGCATAAAAAAATTAACCGCCCAATCCTTACGTCAGAGGTTAAACAGAAACCATCTTGAGGACACCGGCGCTTCCGCCTGGCGGCAATTATTAGAACGGGCAAGCCGTCTTTTTGCCAAGCGGGCCATCAGTAAACGAATGGAAAGCGAACTGACTAAAGCAGATATTCCCCTGCGTGGCGAAGAGTTTGTGGTTCTGGTTTTGCTGGCCGGTTTGGGCAGCGGCTTATTCTTTTTGATGTTAACTCTAAACCTGGTTTTAGGCCTGATAGCTGCCCTGATTGGCCTGCTGATACCGTTTTTCTTAGTCCGGCTGACCCGTCACAAAAGGTTGCTTAAATTTAACTCACAAATCGGTGATGCCCTGGTGATTATGTCAAACTCCTTGCGGTCCGGCTTTAGTTTTTTACAAGCTATGGATATGGTGCGCAAAGAATTGCCGGACCCTATATCCAAAGAGTTTGGCCGTACCTTTAAAGAAATTAACCTGGGTACGCCGGCAGAAGAAGCCTTGCAAAATATGACCCAGCGGGTAAAAAGCGATGATCTGGATTTGCTGGTAACAGCCGTTTTAATCCAGCGCCAGGTTGGCGGCAACCTGGCCGAAGTGCTGGATAATATTGCTGAAACCATCCGGGAGCGGGTACGTATTAAAGGTCAAATACGCACTCTGACCGCCCAGGGCAGAATTTCCGGGTATGTTATCGGTCTGCTGCCGCTGGCCTTGACGGCCGTCATGTTTGTCATCAGCCCAACTTATTTAATGACCTTATTCACCAGTCCGGTTGGTTTGCTTCTGGTGGCTGCCGCCGTTATTTCTGAACTGATGGGCGTTTTCCTGATTAAAAAGATTGTAGATATCGAGGTGTAAAAAATGGAAAGTTGGCTGTACATTTCCATAGGGCTGGTTTTCTTTGCTGTTTCCTTCGGCGCCCTGGTAATTTACACATTTCTTTTTGGGCAGCGTTTGCAAATGGCCCAGCGCATCGAACAAGTAGTAGGTTCCCCCGCCCCGGTGCCGGTAAGGGAATTAGAATTAAGTGTACCCCTCTATCAAAGAGCCATCCGCCCTGCCCTGGCCGGCATTGCCAGGTTGCTGGCTCGCATCATGCCGGCTGCCCGGGAGGTTGAACTGCAAAAAAAAACAGTTGCGGCCGGCAGCCCGGGTAACCTTAATGCCCGGGAATGGATGGTTATTAAATACCTGGGTGCCCTCGGGGTTGGTTTCTTAATCTGGTCCTGGGCCGGGTTAACAAGCAAATCACTGCCTCAGGCCGTTTTTCTGTCAGGTGTGGGGATTCTTGTAGGCTGGCTGGGTCCTGACCTGTACCTGCAGGCCAGAATCAAACAGCGGAAAACCCAGGTGGAAAAAGCATTGCCCGATGCACTGGATTTATTAACGGTCAGTGTTGAAGCAGGCCTGGGATTTGACGGAGCTTTAATGAAAGTAGCTGAGAAGACCCGGGGCGTGCTGGCTGATGAATTTGCGATCATGCTGCAGGAATGTCATATGGGTAAACCACGCCGGGAAGCCCTGCGGGATATGGCCGACCGGGTAGCAGTGGATGACCTGTCGGGCTTTTGCGGTTCAATTATTCTGGCTGATACCCTGGGTATCAGCATGGGCAATGTTCTGCGCACCCAGGCCCGGCAAATGCGGCAAAAGCGCCGTCAGAGGAGTGAAGAAATGGCCATGAAAGCTCCCATAAAAATGTTATTTCCTATGGTACTGTTTATTTTCCCGGCCATCTTTGTTATTTTGTTAGGACCCGCCGTACTGCAAATCATGAAAGCCTTTGCCAATTAAGGAGAAAGTTATGCAATTGGTAAATTGTACTAAGAACACTATCATTGCACAACAGGTTAATCTGGCCGATACCTTTTGGCTGAGATTAAAAGGGTTACTGGGCCGCAAGCACCTGCCCGCCGGCCAGGCTTTAGTGCTTTATCCCTGTTCTGCGGTGCATACCTTTTTTATGCAGTTTGCCATAGACCTGGTCTTTCTGGACAAGCAAGGAACGGTTGTCCGTCTGCAGGAAAACATGGTGCCTTGGCGCCTCAGCCCATATGTCCCAAGGGCTGTTGTGGCAGTGGAATTACCCTTGGGCAGTATTAAAGCCGGCTGTATTGAACATGGCGATACACTGGCCATAGTCGGAGGTGTTAAAATTGATTAACAGATTAAGGAATTACCGGCCCCGCCAGACAACCGGCAGGTTCTCCTTGGGGTTTAAACTAAGTCTCGGCATTACCTTGCTGATTATTTTTCTTATGATTTGTGTAGGAATTAATTCTTATTTACGCAACCGGGTGATTATGCTGGAAGAAGCACAAAACCGCGGTTGGATAACGGCCAGAACCGTCAGCGCCTTTGCTGCCGACTACTTGCGCGGCAACAACACCGCCCTTTTAAGCAATATCATGGATCACCTGGAGCGGGACCCCTTTGTGAAAAAAGTGGCTGTTTTGGATTTATCCGGTACGGTGGTTATGGCAACAGATAAAAATTTAATAAACAGCAAACTTACCGGCCAGGTAGTTAAAACTGCCATAACACAAAACAAGGATTTACTTGATTATAAAACAGATATTAAAGGCCGTCCGCTGACGATGGTGTTTGTATCACCCATTGCCCCCCGCCAGCAAGCTCCGGTGGGTTATTTCTGGATGGAAGCAGATTTAAGTTATATCAGCAACCATTTGCTAACTACGGCCTATAATCAACTGTACACTTCTCTCCTGGCTATTGTGGCCGGGCTGATTATCAGCCGGCTTATTATCATCAGACTGGTGCAGCGTCCTGTCAAGGCGTTAACGGAGGCCACAGACCGTGTTGCAACCGGTGATTTTTCCGGCCACGTGCGGGTATTTAACCAAGATGAATTAGGCAGCCTGGCCGCCGCCTTTAACACCATGACTCAGCATTTAAGCGTTTTATTTCAATCAATCCAAACCTCTGTGCATGATATCAACTACACTGCCCAGATAATTTACAACAGATCAGAGCAGTCCGTTCTGGCTGCCGGAAAAATTATGCAATCTCTGAGGGAGCCGGAACCATCCTCACCGGACAACTCGCCCGCTGAAGCCACCCTAAACCAGCAGGAATACCTGAAAGAAATTAAAACTGCCTGCAAAAAACTTATGCGCTACCTGGATCGTCTCAACAGCATAGCCTTACAATTTAAGTTTGGCGAAAAATAGAAGTGGCCGACAGGCCACTTCTTAGTTTTTACTAAAACATTAAAAATCTTTTGCGCAATATTTTGTATAAGAACACATATCCGCCAGCTGCCAAAGCCAGCAGCACCAGAGCTATTGCATGGTATAAACTAATTCGCTTTTCCAGCGCTTTAATTTTGCCGTCCCGTATTTCTATTTGTCGCTGGATGTCCTCTTTCTCCCTGGCTACGATGTCCTGCTGCTGTTTTACCAGCAGTTTCTCTTGCTGCAGCCGGCTCATATCTTGCATCAGTTTTGCATTGGCCAGACTAAGGTCCTTAATTCTTTCGTTTAACAAATACTCCTCAGACTGCCCGCCAACCTCTTTAAAAGAGTTCCACAATACTAAGCCTGCTATATTTTCTAACTTGATACCGTTTAAATACCCTATGGTAGGAGCAATATCGCAAAGGCTTACCGGAGGAATGACGGCACTCTCCTTAAAAGGCAGCCCCTTCATGATTAAAGGCGGTGCCCCCAGGGTGCCGGTAATGATGATCATACTGTTTTCGTAGCTGTTTTCGTCATGCAGTTTTTTCAACAACCTGCCTATGTGAGTATCTGTTCTGGTCACCGCCGTCTTATATTCATTGCTGTCGGCCCCGTATTTATCCAGTATACCGTGAAGTTCGGGCAATACAACAATGTTTAAGTAGGCTTGGCTCTGGGACCATTCATGTAAAAGGTTATTGATAACCAATTCATCTTTACCGTTAAAGGGACCGCTGCAGTGATAACCACCCCTGGCCAATAAAGGCTTTAATTCATCAGACACACCAAAAAAAGCTGTATTTATTTTTTTTTCTTCCATGATGGCCTGAATAGTTTTTCCTGCCGGACGGCTTCCTGATTTAATAAACTTATGCTGTTCCGGCAGCATTCCCGTTAATATTGATGCCACTGTGGCCTGGCTGGTATCGGGAAACACTGTTACCACTTCGGCGGCTCTCACCCCTGCATTGGCCATTCCGTTGATATTGGGAGCAGAGGTTTTTTGCAATGTTGCCGCCTGCAGGCCATCCACAATGATGAGAAAAATTTTACTGGTTACCCTCGGTGCGTCAAGTTTTTCCGGCACTGCCGGATTGTTGGTCACCGGATTAGCTCTAACCGGTGATGCAGTAATAAAAAATATTAAAAAAACGGTAATACAGTATAACAGTCGTTGGCCATACATAACCTTCCCACCTCCGGGCTGGCAATTTTAATAAAATGTATATCAGAATTTGTCCACATTATGACCATTTTTTTCCTATCTTTCTTGACAAGTTCCCCGTTAAATGAATATATTAATTTTTTTTGGTCAAAAATATTAATACTCCGCTTTGGTGAGTTCTATCTCTCCCCGTCCAGCAATATGGCTGGACTGTTTTTTTATTCTGATTTCACTATTGCCAAAGCCATCATAATTTGTTACAATAGCATTTGTCAGAAAAACAAAATCGGGGTGTGGCGCAGCTTGGTAGCGCACCTGCCTTGGGAGCAGGGGGTCGCACGTTCAAATCGTGTCACCCCGACCAAACGAAAAGACCGTCAGTCCGGTGCGGACTGACGGTCTTTCGTTTACTTGTTAGGTCACTGGGCAACTTGTTGTGGATTGGTTTGTTTGCCGTGAATGGCCTTCTTCTTAAACCTGCCGCCTTGTACGTCATGTACCTCCTCAATGGCCAGAAAAGCCTCCGGATCAAAATCATAAACAATACTTCTTAATTTTGCTATTTCCAACCGTGTAACTACAGTATACAGTACTTCTTTATCCTCTTGAGTATAGCCGCCCTTGGCATAAAAATGGGTAACCCCCCGGCCCAAACGGTGCAAAATGGCTTCGGATATTTCATGTGAGCGATCGGAAATAATCATCACTGATTTGGATTCATCAAAACCTTCTAATACCAAATCAATGGTTTTATAAGCAATAAAATAGGCAATGAGGGAATACATGGCATTTTCCCAGCCGTACACAAAACCGGCGCTGCCTAAAATAAAAATATTAAAAAACATCACTACTTCTCCCACAGAAAAACAAAAACGCGGGCTGATAATAAGGGCAGTAATTTCCGTACCATCCAGTGAGCCGCCATAACGTAAAATAAGGCCCACCCCTACCCCCAGCACAATACCGCCAAAAACCGTTCCTAACAGGATGTCCCTGGTGAAGGCAGGAAACGAATGCAGCACAGTGGTAAAGTAAGCCAAAGCCGATACTGAGTAAAGCGTAGATAAGGCAAAAGTTTTCCCTATGTGAAGATAACCCAGAACTAAAAAAGGTATGTTTAAGCCGACAATAAAAATTGCCAGCGGCAATTTGGTCAAATAGCTGGCCATAATAGAAATTCCAATAATTCCGCCGTCAACTAATTTATTAGGAATGATAAATAATTCAAGTCCGACAGCGGTGATTAATGCGCCCAAAGTTAGGAAAAACACCCTTTTACACAACTTATAGCATTGTTTTCTGACCATAGAACTCTCCTTTCTGTATTATAAGCCCCTTAGAATATTATAAAAAAATTTATCTAAAACATCAATTCAGCCAAAAACAAAAAACACCAGGTCAAACCGGTGTTTAAATTACTTGATAAATTGTAGGTCTTTTAGGCTGCGGTATTTTCTCTTTTGACTTTGAGAAACGGTTTTCTGCTCCTCATAAAGCTGCATGAAAGCGTTAATTTCTTCTTCGGTTATTTTTTTGTTGATTTGTAAATAATTCAAAAAACACATGAGCATGTCTTCATTTTCACTTAGCAGTTCGTGCAGCTTAAAAATGGCCATGACCCCCAATCTATGTCACATAAAATACAAAGTCATTAATAAGACAAATACTACATTTCACAAGCTTTTCCTGCTAAGCTTTGACAAAAAACATTCTATATCGAAAAGTTTTAATTTTCATATAAAATAATTTAAGTTTTTTAATTATCTTCTTGTACATTTTCTTTTACAGATAACCTGCATTGCCTGATAATGCTGATAACCTCATCTTCGGTAAGCCGCCCGGTATCTATTAAATATTGCAAAAAGGCAATAAATTTTTCCCTGTCTTTAGAGATTTGTTCCAGCAAAGCTTGCAATTTGCAAACCTCCCTTGCCCTGCGATTATACTATAGATTGTTTCTACTTTTATCAAAAAACTCCTGCCGCCTATGGTTAACCCTAAAAATAATTTTCAGAATATTGCATTGGTTTAGTGTTTATTTAAAACAGAACAACAAAAGAAGCTGCCCTCAAACAGGTTATTTTGCTAACCTCTTGGGACAGCCTTTAATTTAGCACATGTTTAATTTATAGCCTTCCGATTTCCTTAACCCAGCCAAAGGGGTCCGTTTCTTTTCCATATTGAATGTTTACCAGCTTGTCATACAGTTTTTGCGTTACAGGCCCAACTTGATTATTGTTAATGACATATTCTTTATCTTTAAAGAACAGTGATCCGACAGGTGAAATTACTGCGGCTGTGCCTGAACCAAAAGCCTCAGTAATTTCACCGTTGGCTATTCCCTCAATTACTTCGTCTATGCTGACGGGCCTTTCCTCGGTGGCTAAACCCAGGTATTGGGCCAGTTCCAGAACGGAAGCCCGGGTTATTCCGGGCAAAATAGACCCGGTTAAGGCAGGGGTGACCAGTTTGTCACCAAAAACAAAGAACATGTTCATAGCTCCGACTTCTTCAACATACTTGCGTTCCCGGGCATCCAGCCACAATACCTGGGAAAAGCCTTTCTGCTGGGCCAGGTAGCCTGCCATTAAGCTGGCTGCATAGTTGCCGCCGGTTTTAATATCTCCGACACCGCCCACAGCAGCCCGCACAAAAGTATCTTCTACATAAAGCCTGACAGGTTTAAAGCCCTCTTTATAATAAGCACCCACCGGGCTCAAAATAATGTAAAACAAATATTCAGCGGAAGGATGCACCCCTAAAAACGGCTCAGTGGCAATCATGGTAGGCCGAATGTACAAAGATGTGCCCGGGGCCCGGGGGATCCACCTCTTTTCTGCCACCACCAGCTCAGCGATGGCCTGCAGCATATCTTGTTCCGGAATGGTTGGCATAACCAACCGTTCCGCCGAACGGTTCATTCTTTTAACATTTTGTTCCGGCCGGAACAAAAGAATTCTGCCGTCTTCCGAGGCGTAGGCTTTCATTCCTTCAAATATTTCCTGTGCATAGTGAAATACACAGGCAGAGGGATCCAGGCTGAAGTTCCTGTATTTTTCTATAGTTGGTTCAACCCAGGCTTTATCTTGATACCGCATGGTAAACATACGGTCAGTAAAAATGCGCCCAAAACCCAATTGAGATGCATCTTGAAATAACGGTTTAAGTTCTTGTTCTTGCAGCGGTTGTACTGTGATCTTCATTCTTTCTCACTCCCTGATATTCTGCCAACGGCTAATTTTAAAAACAATATTCGCTTTGCATGTTCATTTATCCTGTTAGCACGGACAAAATAAATTTTTCACAAAAACTTATTGATAATTTATAATCTGTTTATTGCAGTTCCTCTTCCAATACCTGGGTATAAAGTTCACGTAAGCGGTTCACCAGTTTTTTCACCAGTTCCGCATCCTCTTGCAAGGCCGCCCTTTCAATATCCGCGCCCAGGTCTGAAAATTCCGGAAAACCATACGCCCCGCCAGAACCTTTTAAGCCGTGACCGATATACCTGACAGTTGTAAAATCATGCACCAAGGCAGCATGTTTAAGCTTAGCCATTTCTTCCGCCAAATCCTGTAAATACCAGGGCACCAGGGATTCAACCCCCTGCTCTCTGACGCGCTGCTTTTTATCCCTTGTACGGTGAGAAATAAACTTGTCAATGGTGCGCAACAACACATCGCGCTTAACAGGCTTGGCCAGATAGCCGTCACAGCCGGCCGCCAAGCATTTTTCTTCATCTCCTTTCATGGCATGAGCCGTCAGGGCTATAATGGGGATATCCTGATATTTTTTCTGACTGCGAATTTGCCGCGTGGCTTCATAACCGTCCATAACAGGCATTTGCATATCCATCAAGATAAGGTCAAAGCGATTCCGTTCAAGAGCTTGCAGAGCTTGCAAGCCGTTTTCGGCCACTGTTACCTGGAATTCAGCCGCCAGCAGCTGTACCATTAAACGCTGGTTAAAATGGTTATCCTCCGCCAACAAGATACGAACACGCTGCTGCCCCGCCTGTTGCATACTTTTTCCGGCAATGCCGTTTTTAATTAGCTGCGCCAGCTCTTCCAGCAAGATGTCAGCCCGTACAAAACTTTTGTTTAAAATTCTTTCATATTTATCGTTTAATTTTTGGTAGTCAATCTCTGTTAATTCTTTGCCTGTATTGATTAAGACAGGAATATGCTTAAATTGCTGTGCGGCCCGCAGCCTGTTAAGAAACTCAAAACCGTCCACTTGCGGCATCATCAGATCTAAAATAACGGCATGAGCTTTACCGCCGCTAAAAATATATGCCAGAGCCTCCTCAGCATTTAGAAAGCTGTGGGTCTGGTAGCCGGCACGGCCCACCACATTATGCAAAAATTCCAGTACCGGTTTGTCGTCATCAACCAGCACTACATGAGTGTCCTGGATCTGGCGTGACATGGTCAGTTTATTGAGACGCTTGATGAGATTTTGACCCGACACCGGTTTCTGAATAAAATCCACCGCGCCCAGCGAAAAGGCCTTATCCTTTTCGGGCAGCACAGTACAAACAACAACAGGAATATCCTGGGTTTGTTCGTGTCTTTTAATCTTTTCCAATACTTCCCAGCCACTCAGGTCTGGCAGCAAGATATCTAAAATAATGACATCCGGCCGGTAAATCTTGGCCATGGTCAGGGCTTGTTTGCCCTGGTCCGTGGCAATTACCCGGTAACCTGCTTTTTCCAGGTAATTGGCAATTAACTGCTGACTGGTCCAATCATCTTCCACCAGCAGCACAACTCCCATTGTTTCCTGATCCGGTTCTTTTAAAGGCAGCGATCCTTCAACGGCCAGTACAGTTAACGGTAAGGTCAAGGTGAATTGGGAGCCGCTGTTCTCTTCACTGGCAACCGTAATCCGGCCGCCCATCAGTTGGGCAAGGTTCCGGCTGATGGTGAGGCCCAGGCCTGTGCCGCCGTATTTTCTGGTGGTGGAACCGTCGGCCTGAGTGAAGGCTTGAAAGATAAGCTCCAGTTTGTCCTTAGGGATACCGATGCCGGTATCTTCTACAATAAACTTAAGTTTGATTTCATTTTCCTGCACCGGACCTTCACCGGCAACACTAATTTTAACATAGCCCCGGTGGGTAAATTTAGCAGCATTAGACAGCAGGTTGTTTAATATTTGACGAATCCTGGTGGGATCACCCTTAAAATAATCCGGCAGGTCTTGCTGCAGTTGGATGATCATTTCAACATTACGCGCCGCCAGTTTGGGTTCAACCAGGCTGACTGCTTCATGGATGAGCTTGCGCAAACTAAAATCGGTCCTTTCGAGCACCAATTTGCCGGACTCAATTTTAGACAAATCCAATATATCATTAATAAGTTCCAGCAATTGTTCACCGCACTGTTGAATTACTTTAACGCTTTCCGTCTGCTCATGGGTCAGATTTTGCTGCAATAATACCTCGGCAAAACCAAGAATCCCGTTCATAGGGGTCCTTATTTCATGGCTCATGTTAGCCAGAAATTCCGATTTGGCCCGACTTGCCTGTTCGGCCGCCAGCCGTGCTTGTTCTGCCTGTCTTTTGGCTTCCGCTACCTCGGTAACGTCAACCATCATTAATAATATGCCGTCATAGATATTATCACGGTAAATCGGCTGGATACTCATAATCACATCCATATTATTTAACCGTCGGGTAACGGTGGTGCGGGGGTGATCAGGCCGGGTACGATAAAGCTGCACCAGAGATGTAAGTTTTTCCAGGGTATCGCCGCTGTGCAGCTCCCAGATCCTCCTGCCGATCAATTCCTGGCGTGTTTTTCCCATCATCAAGGCACACTGCTCATTAACCTCGGTAATCACATCATCTGCATTGGCCAAGGCAATAGAGGCATTCATTGCCGAAACAATCGCCCTCAGCTTGGCAGCCTCCCGCTCGGTTTCTTCCCGGGCCTGCTGTAATTTCAATTGGGTTAGTTTATGGTTGGTTATATCTCTGGATGCCACATAAAAACCAATAATTTTACCGCCGGGAAGCCGGATGGGATTGGCATGTACATAGAGAATGTGATTTTTTTGGCTTAACTCGCCCCGCCAGGAATCACCCCGCATCAAAGACAGCAGCAATTTTTCCCCGCCCCGGTATACATCTTCAATACCCATGCCATAAATATCCTCTTGACGGCAACCCAATAACCCAAGAGCAGCCGGATTGGCATATATTAACCGGGCGCTTGCGTCAAAAATAGTAACACATTCAATGGAACTGTTATTGGCATGCATGTGTAAACGCAAAGTTTGTTCCATCAGGGTACGCTCGGTAATATCCACAAAAACGCACACACCGCCGGCGTACCGACCGCTTGCATCATGCAAAAAAGAGCCGCTGGTCAGGATGCGCCGGCGTCCCCGCCGGGTATTAACCTCAACCTCAATATCTTTATAACAACCACCTTTTTTCATAGCCTGGTAGAGGTGACAGTTTTCTTTTTGACACCGGCAGCCCAACAGTTGAGCGCAGCTCATGCCAATAATTTCATCCGGTCTGATTTCAAAATAAGCAGCGGCAGCCGCGTTTATTTCGGTAATCTCCATCTTGTCATCAACCACAAATACACACTCGGTCATGCTTTCAAAGATGGTTCTTAGCTTGTTTTTTTCATTGGTTAGGGTGCGGTTGGCTGCCTGCAGCTCAAGCAGCCGGGAATCAGGTCCTTCCCCGACCCATTCACTGCAAAAACTAATTTCAAAGCGGTCAAAAAAAATGTTCAAGGCCTCACCGGCCTGTGCTTTTTCTTCTTTGGACAAATTACTTTCGTTAACAACATCTAAATATGACCGTCGATAATACTTAAACAAACCTAAAAACATGGCTAAGGTAATACCCATGGCTCGGTGAGTTCTGGCACTTTTAATACCCAATTGCACAGCAGGGTGCTCGCTTGCCGTTTCAGCAACCCGGACAGTCTCGGTTGCACAGTTATCAAAGTAATCAGTCAGGCATTTAATTATTTCTTGTACAGAAATACGCCAATTTTCCCGGCGGGTAGAATTAAAGCGCGTAAAATCACCGGCCTTGGCGTAATCAATTAAACTGGCCACAATCTTGTCTTCGTTTTGGGTGAGTAATTGTATTATCTTGTTTCTCACACCGCTACCCCCCACCGTTTTTACTGTCGGTAAACCTGCCGGTGTGTATACCACCCGGCCGACAACCTGTTGATGCACCGGTAACAGCCTTGATCAGCAAAAGAAGCCTTTTCGGCAGTCTGTATCTTTGATGATATCAAATATGTATTGATTTTGCTTAACTTAAATATTACAAAAAAATAAATTTTCCTGTGTCGACCATATGGCATATAACCGGGCCGGCCTGACAATTGTCAGGCCGGCCCGGTTAATCAACTATTTAATAATTGATTTCAGGTTTTCGGTGGCTGCAAAAAGCTCTTGAGAAGCGGCAGCAATCTGTTGGGCCACGGCAGCAGAGGAATTAGCCAGCTCATGAATTTGTTCCGACTCCTGCCGAAGGTTGCTGATTAGTTTTTCCAATTCTTTTTGATGCTGCGCCACCTGCTCTTGATAAGTATGGATAGCCTTTAATTTTTCATGGGTATCAGAAGACAGCTTCATTACTTCGCCGGCCACCACCGCGAAACCCCGCCCGTGTTCACCGGCCCGGGCTGCTTCAATTTGCGCATTAAGACTCAACATCTTGGTTTGGTCCGCAATGGCCGCTATGTTATGTGCTACTTCCGTAAAAAAGCTGAAAGTTTCCATTACAGCCTTTACCTTCTCATGCAGCTGTTTGATTTCCTCATCATGGGTTTCAATATTGCCCAACAGGCGACCGGCCATGTCAGCATTATTCTGGTTCCCGGATACAATCTCGTTAGTTGTTGCAATTAACGCTTCCGTATTGGCAAGCACCACTTCATTTACTTTACGGGCTGCCTCATGCAGCTGTTCGGCCCGTTCCTTTTGATAAACAATACAACCACCCGCTGTGTTCTCCTGGTTATATACGGCTATGGCCCGCTCCCGACAGCTCCTGTAACCGCAGGCCCGGCAATTTAACTCATCCTCCGGAGTAAATTTGCCGTCCTGCTGCAAGATAGCCCTTAACTCCTGTTCGGAGGGCATTTTTCTCATGTACTTGCGGTTTTGCCAGGAGCGCCAAAAGCGTTTTTCTTGGATCAACTTTTCGACAACAGCCAGCCACTCTTTAAATTCCGGAGCCTGGACCGTGTTTTTTACCACAAAACGGTATCCGTTATATTTTTTAAATAAACCTTTTTTTTGCATTTTGGCAAAACGATGCCGGGTATAGTCTGCCACAATTTTTTTGTTTTCCAGCAGGCTGCCTTTTACTCCCATGGCTTTACCCACAATGCAGCCTTCGCAGTACAAAATATCAATTAATAAAGGGTAACCCTTTAAATTATTGTCTTTCTTTTTGTCCAAAGCCATGTGCTTGAGAAACTCAATACTCCTGTCCTCGCCCTCTAAAATTAAAATATCATCCCCGATAGGATTTAATTCCAGCTTACCTGAAAATTGCTCCAGCGTTTTGGTAAGCCCGCCGGAAATGGGAAACCCTGCCCCGTATAAGGCCTCAATGCCGTCACCCTCTATTGGCGGCAGGACGGATGGCTTAATGTTGGCATTATCCAGCCAGTTGCACAGCTCTTCAAATCTCAAGACAGCGTCAAACAATCCCAGCTGTTCATCCAGCAGTTCGGATTTTTTAGCCACGCAGGGACTGGCTCCGATAATGGCCGCCTTATCCTTGGTCCAATGCTTCACCAGTAAGGCCTGGGCAGCCATCGGGCTTAACACCGGCGCAAATTCTTCAATTAATTCCGGCACATGTTTTTCCACATAATTCATCAGGGAAGGACAAGGACTGGTAATAACATGGGTGTTTTCTCTGCCCTTTTCGTTAATTCGTTGTGCAAGGTAATCCAGGTATACTTTGGTTACCACATCGGCGCCAAAACCGGCTTCATACACCAAACTGAAACCTAACTTTTTCATGGCTGCAGCAAATTGTTCCGGCGAGCAGCCATATCTTTTTTTAGCTACAATAACATAAGAGGGAGCCAGCACCAGTGCGCATTGCCTGGCAGCCAGCAATTGCTGTACCGCCTGGGTGCTGTCTAAATATCTTTTGGCCCCCTTGCTGCACACGCCGATACAAAGGCCACAGCTAAGGCAACTGTCAGCAATAATTTCTGCTTTGCCCTGGTCTGTTTTTATGGACTTGGTATGGCAGACTTGCAAGCAGGCAGAACACAGGCGGCACCGTTCTTTATCTGTATAAACCACTTGCTTCAGCATAGTTTCCCCCTTATGACACGAAAGATTATGATGCGAAATACTATTTTAAAGACATCTTAGCACATATTTCCTAATCATTCTACATTATTTTACTAATTAACAGAAAATTAAACATAATAAAGTATTTATCACACTAAAATAACACCCAAATTTTTTTATTAAAAATACTTGCTACAGCCAAAATGTTTTGTTATAATAAGTTTCGTCGCTGGTTAATACCTTACGGCCCCTTGGTCAAGTGGTCTAAGACACCGCCCTTTCACGGCGGTAACACGGGTTCGAATCCCGTAGGGGTCACCATTTTAGCGGAGGGATTCCCGAGTGGCCAAAGGGAGCAGACTGTAAATCTGCCGTCAGATGACTTCGAAGGTTCGAATCCTTCTCCCTCCACCATAATGGGGCGTCGCCAAGCGGTAAGGCACCGGTCTTTGGAATCGGCATTCGTTGGTTCGAATCCAGCCGCCCCAGCCATTTAAAAGACTGTCTTTATAAGATCTTCAAGGATCTTTTAAAGACAGTCTTTCTTTTTAATATAAAAGAGGTGCCGTCATACCAGGCCGGCCCCCTTTGGTTGAAATAAATATCTTAAACAGTCTGAACAGGCCGTCTTAATGTTCCTGCCCTTCTTAAGTGGCGGGTTGATTAATACCGCTGAGGCGCTGTCTTTTCTTCATTTCCCCTGCCCGGCCGGTTTCCCAGATGGCTTGGTAGCCGACGGTTTCCCTCATGCTGCCCACATGTTTGAGCGAACCCCTTATTCTTTTGCGCATGGTTAATTTCCTCCAAGTAGTTTTTAATATTGTTTTCTGTTCCGTTTCATTTTATTTAAGTCTAATATAAATTTAATTTAAAACTAAAGAATTGTCAGTTATCTTTCAGTATAAATCGTCAAAATGTGACATAATAACATTACACTTGAAAGTTAGGCCTCTTTTCCCGGTAAATATGCGCCGGGGCTTTTTTTGCAAAACAAAAGTTTTATAATTTTAGCCCTTGCACAAACAAATAATCTTTGCTATAATCACTATTGCATTGAGCAAGCAGTTTATCAATTATTAAGCGGCAGTGGCGGAATTGGCAGACGCGTAAGATTCAGGTTCTTATGTGCAGTACGCACGTGGGGGTTCAAGTCCCTTCTGCCGCACCAAAAAACACCTCGCAGGTTAACTGCGGGGTATTTTTTCTTTGCTGGTTTCGCCGGAGGAATATTATGCCGGTCGGGTAAAATAAATGTTAAAATTTTATTATATTACTCTTGCATGTTAAATATTATTACGCTATAATAACATTTGTCGGCGGGCAAGGCGCCCGTTGCAAAATAAATATGCGGCAGTGGCGGAATTGGCAGACGCGTAAGATTCAGGTTCTTATGTGCAGTACGCACGTGGGGGTTCAAGTCCCTTCTGCCGCACCAAAAAAACATCCGGCTTATCGCCGGATGTTTTTTGTTGACAACATTACGGCAATTTAAAAATCCCCTGTTGTGATTTGCTAAAGCACCGGCGGCATGCAGCCTTTGCTTAACTTCTGCCAAGGTGTCCGCAACGTAATTAAACGTAATTAATAGATGTAACTGTCTTAAATCAGCCCCTTTACACTTCTACATGTTTTTCTCCGGCACGAATTTTGCTGTTTATAACTTCTACCAGAAACATGGTAGAAAATACATGGTAAAGTTCTCCTACTACGCCTTCAACCGAACCCGGCCGGTCATGCAGAGGGCTTTTGAGAACAATGGCAAAACCATAACGTTCTTCCATGCTGCGGATAAATTCTTTAATTATTTGTTCTCTGCATTCACTGCTGCCGATGTGCTGCCATACTGCCCCGGCATTAACCTGACAACCGGCAATTTCCCCTGCTAAAGCTAAAAAATCCTTGCGAAAGGCTGTAAAGGCAGGCTTTTCAAGCTGACCTATTTTCACTTTGCCACCTCCCGACTTAACGTTAAGATAATAACTGCATAGTTATATTATTTATTATAGGATTAATTTATCTTTTAGCAAGCATGTCCCGGCTGAAGCAGGCTGTTGACAAAGGTATGCCAAAATCTCGAGGCGGCTTTATGATTCCTGGCCGGCAACAAAGCACCGGCCATTGTACTTAACAAAACAGACAGCGGGTTGGCGCCCTCACGTGAACGCCAACCCAACTTACCAATTACCACTTATTTATTTCCGGACACTTCATTTTTAACAGGTTAAAGGAAAAGGGAGCAAAGTATTTTTCCCGGTTGCTGCATTTTTCGTTGGCACAAACAAGAACCGGTATCGATTCAGCATGACAAACCTCCAGGTCATCCTTCACATCAACGTTAACCAATCTCTCTACCAGGTTACAGCCGCAATCAGGGCACTTTTTAATAAATTGGGTCAATTGAATCGCCTCCTCATGGTTAGTGTGAAAAGTATTACCCGGATAATTATTGATTAAATATTCAGTTAGTTTATATTATTTAGTATATTATATTCCTGATAACAACCTTAAAGCAATATTATTATGTCATAAATAAATATATGTTATATACTAATAGTCATAATAAACCGACCCCCGCAAACAAACAGAGGGTCGGCCGGCAAGGCAACCCCTTACCTTGCCCCGGGTGTCGGTTTGTCCAGTGGTTTTGTTGACACCTTTGCCCGTTAACCTTTCCGCGCATCCCACAAGCGACGGGTGGGTTTACTGATATTATGGCCGCTCATTCTTTCATTATTCTGTTATTGTTCCAGGGCGGCGGCAAATTGAGGAAAACTGTTGTAAAACACCAAATCATCCACCCGAAAGATACTCCTATGTTTCTCCAGCAATTTTTTTAACGGATAGCCTTCCGCTGTGTCCACAATAACTACTTTTTGAAGTGATTTATTATTTACCATCGCCTTGCGAAACAGCCAATTTGACCTGAAATCGGTGGCGGGAAAGGAATAACCAATGACAATGATTTCTTTGGCCTGCTGCAAAGCATTTCTGGCTTGCCGCCATAAATGCGGGATAAAGGGAATGGACTGGTAGTTTTTCATTAGGGTGGGTGGGATGATCACCCTGCTTAGCCTGTGGCAGCAGTGAGCAGCCGTGCATTGAATCATATTGGCCATACCATGAATAATTATGCTTTGCCCCTTGGCGTTTCGGTGCTCATAGGCATACAATTGACCGCACTGCGGGCAATACAGCCAGTTTAAGGACCCATGTAATTTTAACAGTTTAACATTTGAACTGCCGGCCGCTGGGTCAGGCAAGCTGCTCCGGCGATGCGCGCTGCTTAAGGAAACACAATTAATTCCATAGCCGTCCTTGATATACCATTTGCTATTGCTGCTAACCAGATGGCGCAAAGCATAATCCATTAATAACTCATAATTAAATGAGATGACGGTATCGCCAGGTTTTAATGATTGGGCAATGCTATGGTGATAGGGGCATGGTTTGCCGTACAAAATCTTATCGAAGGTCAGCGCCATTAATAACAGGTACTCTTCATAGGCCAGCAATAAACTGTCTTGCTCCTCTCTGTCCTCCTCCATTTCAATGTTTAACAGGGTTAGAACTTCTTCCATATCCAGATTGGCCCGGTCAATTTGTTCCCGGTTAATGCCCCAAAATTTTTTAATAAAATTAAATATATGGCGGAAGTCTAATGCCTCATCAGCAAAATAACGGTCTTTAATTTTGTGAATATCAATAACACGCATGGCTTTCTGGAAAAAGTTTTTCGCCACCGGGCTGGTTTCTCTCAGATAAGAACCTGTATAGGCTGCTGCGGCCCCCGCCCCCAAAACATACACTTTGGTCACTGGATGCCTCCTTAAATCCAAACCGTCTTTTTTATTATGAACCGGAATAAAAAAAATAACCGGTCACAGTTTCCGGTTAAGAAATAAAAAACCTGATTATCTGAGCAGCTAAGAATACTCCGCCAAACACACAGATAGTTTGGGCAGTCCTCCTGGCAGCCGGCGTATCTTCATGCTCCAGCCACGCCAACACTTCTTCGGTTAAGGACACTTCCGGCTGAGTGACCTTTGAATCAGCGGCTGCAGGCTGATAAGCCACGGGCAATTGAGCTCCTTTTATCATATTCTAATCACTCCCGAACATTTGTTTTATTAATATGATTTTAATACCAAACAAATGTTCTTGTCAATTACATCTAAAAAATCCTGTCATAATTTAGTGACAGGATTTTTTAGATGGATTACTGTTTACACTTAACGTTGTAAGGGATAATTCGTTTTTCCCATGTGCGCAGGGTTACGTGCGTATTATGGTTTTCTACAATATACTGCGGTAATACCGGCGTCTTACCGTAACCGTTGGGAGCGTTGATAATATAAGTGGGAACCGCCAAACCGGAAGTATAACCCCGTAACTGCTCCATAATATTTATGCCGTCATTAACACCGGTGATAAAATGCCTGGTTCCCTTGACAGCCTTGGCGTGAAAAATATAATAGGGGCGCACCCTGATTTGCAACAGTTTATGGTTTAGCCGTTTCATTACATCCGGGTCATTGTTAATGTCTTTTAACAGGACGGCCTGGTTGCCTAATACTACCCCTGCTTTAATCAACATATCACAGGCTTTTTTGGCTTCAGGAGTAACTTCCAGGGGGTGATTAAACTGTGTGTTAATATAAATGGGCGGGTATTTTTCTAAGACGGCGCATAGTTCCGGGGTAATTCTTTGGGGCAGAGTAACCGGTGTACGGGTACCGATCCGCTTGATTTCAACATGGGGAATTTGATCTAATTGGCTTAACAACCAATCCAGTTGTTTATCTGATAACAGCAAAGCATCGCCGCCGGTAATTAATACATCTCTGATTTCTTTATTCTCCCGCACATATTGCAGGGCGGCTTCTAATATTTTACGTGGTTTGTGTAAATCAAGCTCACCGATATTGCGGCGGCGCTGGCAGTGCCGACAGTACATGGCACACTGGTTGGTAACATTAATAATTAAACGGTCTGGATAACGCCTGGTGACTGCCGGGGCAGGCGAGGTAAATTCTTCCCCCATAGGATCTTCCAGACCCGAACGATCTTGCACTTCCTCAATACTGGGTACAGCCTGCCGCCACACCGGTCCGTTTATACCACCGGCCATGGCCAAAGCCATATAGTAGGGTGAAACCGCCCACCTGTACTGACGCCCTACCCGTTGAACAGCTTGCAGTTCTGCAGCATCTAAATTAAGCAGTTGACTTATTACGGTGACGTCGCTGATGCGATTAGCCATTTGCCAGTGCCAGTCATGCCATTGGTCTTCAGTGGCCTGCAAAACCTGCAGCAGCTTGTGTTTTGCCTGTTGATATGCTTCCTGCACCTCAAAGCCACTGGGGATGTTAGCTTTGTTTTTTAAATAACCGTCAATACGAGATCTCAGTTCTTTTGCCCTTTGCAATGCAATAAGCCTTTTCTTGCTCTCCAGTTGCACTTCTTCCTGCCGTAAATTAACAGACACTTGCATCCTCCCTTTCTTTATAGCTTACGAAGTTAGCTGACGGGTTCGGGTCGAAAGGTTAAAACCCTACCTGCACACAAGCACAGGATTCACCCCATAAATGGTTCCTCCGCTCCCATCCCGGGATTAAGCTATTTTTTTCCAGGCAACGCCATTAAAAAAACAAGTTGCCTGTTCCATTATATCATAAAATGACTGTTACAACAATAAAAACGAGGGCTAATCATCCCCCGTTTCAGAATACGGCAAACCATGTCTGCCCTGCCGGCACAAAAATTCTTTATGTTTTTCATCCGGTGCGGTGGTCCTGGCTAAACCCGGATTAATCCCTGCCGGAGAGCAGGATCCAGGCGGCCATAAATGGTTAAAATATCACCCGCTTGAATGACGCTGTCTGGCTTGGGGTCCAAAATATCTTCCTGGCCCACACGCTGGATCGCCAGCACTTTTTGGTTGCATAATTTGCTTTGGGACAAAGTTTGTCCAACTAAAGGCGAATCCGGCACCACTTTCCAATCTTCTATTTTATACAACTTGGTTTCCAAAAGAAGTGTGTGTTCCATTAATTCTTCTGTCAACCGTGAGATTTCATGATTCAGTCGATCTCTTTCCTTGACCAGTTGGTGCAATCTCTCGTGAATACTAACCAATGCCTGCCGTTGATCAAAATCATCCAAATATTTTCCGGCCGCCGCCACTGACTTTACCACCACCCCTACGCCGGCAGCCACTTCAACAATTCCCGCTTCCTGCAAGAGAGTTAAAGCCCGCCGAATGGTTTCCGGCGATACGTTATATTTGCCTGCCAGGGTAGACCGACCAAAAATTTTATGTCCTTCCGGATATTCGCCCCGTACAATGCGGTCTGCCAAGTCTGCTGCAATGGTCAAATACCGCGCCACATGCACCTCGTTGTTTGACAAGAGAAAAACCCCCTGAAGTATTATGCTAAGTTAATATTATAACTTGCCCGCAAAAAATACAAAAGTGGGTAAATCACCCACTTTTCAGACTGTAGACAAAGGTTGTAAAACAAAGTAAGGTGATTTATGATCCCCTGTCGGCGACTTGTCGAAGCACCGGTTACAGCACTTGATGAGCGAAAGGAGCCATTGGGGTGGCGCCCACAGGACGTGGGCGCCAGCCGAACCGGGCCAGGAGGGCCCGTTTGAGGCGACCCCAATGGCCACCGTAGCGAATCATAGTGCTGTCGGTGCGTAGACCGGAGCCAAAGGGGATCATAAACCACCGCTAATATTTGTTGACACGCTGAAAAGTGGGTAAATCACCCACTTTTGTACGCACTTAGAAATTGCCTAGAAATACAGGTCTCTTTCCCCGGCTTCAATTTGTTTAAGACGTTCTTCTGTAATTTTTCTGATTTGCGGGTTGCTGATTTCGGCCAGGTGCCGGCGAATGGTTTCTTCTCCCACTGCCCTGGTCTCAGGCGAAGCATAGTCAAGCAGGTATTCTTTAAAGGTAAGGATAGCATTGGGCTGGCAAACGTTTTGAATTTCACCGCTTTTGGCCAGGGCCATGAACCTGTCGCCGGTGCGCCCTTTACGGTAGCAGGCTGTGCAGTAGCTGGGCAGCCAACCGGATTGGCAGACGCTGCGCAATACCTCATCCGGTGTACGGTGGTCATCCACGCTGAACTGCGGGGCATCTTGTTCGCCGCCGCACCGGCTGCCACCCTCAGCCAGGCATTGCTGACGCTGCAGTTCCCGTTTGTAGCCGCCTACGCCGGTACAGGAGCCGGCAGAAATTTGTGATATGCCGTAGTTCAACAACATATCACGATAAGCGGGCCGTTCCCGGGTGGAAATAATCATGCCGGTATAGGGAACTGCCAGGCGAATAATAGCTACCAGTTTCATAAACTGGTCGTCATTTACTAAATAGGGGAAGCTGTTGTAATCCACTCCCAGGGCCGGCCGTAAGCGCGGCACCGAAATGGTATGCGGACCTACACCGAAACGTTCTTCCAAATGCAAAGCATGCATCAACAGACCCAAAACTTCAAATTTGTAATCGTACAGGCCAAACAGTACACCAAAGCCAACATCATCAATACCGGCCATCATAGCCCGGTCGTGGGCGGTGGTATGCCAATCATAATCAGCCTTGGGGCCGCTGGGGTGCATCTTTTGATAAGTGGCCCGGTGATAGGTTTCCTGGAATAAGATATAAGTACCAATGCCGGCATCTTTCAGTTTCTTATAATCTTCAATAGTGGTGGCGGCAATATTGACGTTGCAGCGGCGGATGCTGCCATTGTCAAATTTAATACTGTAAATTGTGTTTAAGCATTCCAGCACATACTCAATCGGACATTCTCCCGGGTGTTCGCCGGCTTCCAAGGCCAACCTCTTGTGTCCCATTGATTCCAAAATTTTTACTTCTTCTGCCACTTCCTCCTGGGTTAATTTGCGGCGTTTAAACTTGTTATCCCGGCGGTAGCCGCAATAAACACAGTTATTGACACAGTGATCACTGATATACAGCGGGGCAAACAAGACCAGACGTTTGCCGTAAATCTTCAGCTTTATTTCCCTAGCCACTTCATACATTAAAGACAGCAGTTCTTCATCTTCATTTTGCAGCAAAACGGCTACTTCTTCCGGCGTCAGCCCCCGGGCCTGCCGTGCCTTTTCAATTATCTCTCTGACGCAGGCCGCCGGAGCTTGTTTAGCTTCCTCCAGCATACGGTTGATTTCTTCTTCCTTAATAAAATCTGCCGGTTCCCACTGGTTATGATAAATCTCCGCCTTGTTAATTGCCATCAGGCTCACCTTACCTTTCTCCGGCCCAAGTGTCCGGACTTTTTTTAAATATTTCCTTGGGGCTGTCGCCCCGACCCGTACTAATATACCGCCCCGCTTCTTTTACCAGCCTGGCTATCTTTTCGTGAGATTCCTCCGGGTTTTCTTTACTCCCGGCCTTTTCCGGATAAATTTGATACAATTGGCGATAGCCGGCCGGTGACAAATTAGGCATGATTACATTGGCACCGCAGGCCAGGGCCATCCGGCGTCCTGCCGGGTGCAAGGTGCCGATGGCGGTGGTGGCCGGCAGGTGGGTTTGCGGCAGGAGGATTCTTGCCACTGCCAGGGTTTTTAGGGTTTGCTTTAAATCTCCGGCCGGACTGTCCTTTAACGGTGTCTGGTGATGGGGAATAAAAGGTCCGATGCCGGCCATTTCCACATCCAATTCCTTTAAGAGCAGGAGGTCATCCGCCAAAGTTTCCACCGTCTGTCCCGGCAGCCCTACCATATTGCCGGAGCCAACCTGGTAACCCAATTCGCGCAGCCATTTCAGCCGCTTGATCCGTTCTGCCAGCGAGGTGCCCGGCCGCAGGCCGGCAAACAACGCGGCATCCGCTGTTTCGTGTTTTAGCAAATAGCGATCCGCACCTGCTTCTCTCATGAGTTCATAATCACGCCGGCTGCGTTCGCCCACACAAACGGTGACAGCAAAGTCACCTGCTTCCTTGACTTGGCGGATCATCTCAGCCAATTGTTCACCTGAATAGGCGGGATCCTCCCCGGCCTGTAAAACGATGGTACCGTAACCTAAATCAGCAGCATATTTGGCGGTAGCCACAATTTCCGGCAGCGGTATGCGGTAACGGCGAATGGCCCGGTTGCTGCGCCGCAATCCGCAGTAGTGGCAGTCGTTACGGCAGAAATTAGAAAACTCAATAATGCCCCGCAGGTGTACTGCATTACCAAAATTTTTCTGCCGCACCGCATCGGCCAGTTCAAATAATTTTGCTTCCTCTTCTCCCGCTTGGGCTTGCAGCAGCACTGTAAGATCTGCTCTGGTTAGTTGGCTGCCATCGGCTGCCTTGTTAAATGCTTTGATAAAATCTTGCCGCACAGGCAATCCCCCTTTGTGGGCAAATTAATCTAAATCATCCAGCATCTCTTGTAACACCGGGAAGGGGGACAGGGCCCGTCTGAGAATGCCTTGCACATAGGCTATGCACACCCCGTAATTAACAATAGGAACACCCGCCTGTTGCACCTGCATAATGCGGGACAGCATTTCCCGCCGGTTAATCATACAGGAGCCGCAGTGCACCACCAGCTTATATTCCGACAGATCCGCCGGGAACCGGTGCCCGCTGCACCAATGAAAATCCAAATCACCGCCCACAATCTGGCGCAGCCAGCGTGGTATCTTGACGGTACCGATATCGTCTTCCATCCGGTGATGGGTGCATGCCTCGGCTATCAGCACTTTATCACCCGGCTTTAATTTTTCAATAGCTTTTGCCCCTGCCACCAGGGTTTCTAAATCCCCTTTATAACGGGCAAACAGGATAGAAAAGGAAGTTAACAGGACATCCGGCGGCGTATCAGCATCTGCTTTGAGAAAAGCCTGGGAGTCGGTAATCACAATCCTGGGTTTTTTATTTAAAGATGCTATACACTCCTTTAATTCCCTTTCCTTTACTACATAGGCCATGGCATCGTGATCCAAAATATCCCGGATGGTTTGCACCTGGGGCAAAATTAACCGCCCCTTGGGCGCCGCCAGATCAATAGGTACAACCAGTACAGCCACGTCCCCGGGATTCAGCAGGTCACCTACAATTGTCTGGTCATCCCAAGCGGGGGGGGCGGCTTTGATTATTGCTATTTTCAATTCAGAGATACCGGTACCGGTAAGAGCGCTCACCGCCACCGGTTCCAGTGCCAGTTTTTCTTTAATTTCATCAACTTGCTGCTGATTTACCGGATATTGGTCTGTTTTATTCAGTACCGCCACTACCGGCAGCTTTTTGGTTTGGCAGCGGGATACAATGTCCTGTTCAAATTCGCTTAGCCCGGCGCCGGCATCCATTACCAGCAGTACCAGGTCAGCTTTATTTAATACTTCAAGAGACCGCTGTACTCTAAGTTCGCCCAGTTGTCCGGTATCATCAATGCCCGCAGTGTCAATAATTACCACCGGACCCACCGGCAAAATCTCCATGGCTTTGTACACCGGGTCAGTGGTGGTACCTGGCACATGGGATACAACAGCAATATCCTGGTTGGTCAGTGCATTTATCAAACTGGACTTACCGGCGTTGCGCCGCCCGAAGATAGCTATATGAAGCCGATTTCCTCTTGGTGTGCTGTCCATCAGGTTACCCCCTTCAGATTATACTGGCTTTTGGCTTTGCGCTTGCCCGCCATCCCCGGCCGGGTCACTTCCTCCGGTCTTAGCAGTTGATCCAATTCAGCTTCTGTAAATAAGCCCGCTTGCAAAATCACATCCCTCACCGGGCGACCGCTTCTTAAAGCGGCTTTAGCCAGTTCAGAAGCCGTATCATAGCCCACCAGGGGCATGAGGGCGGTAATCACGCCTACACTGTTGTGCAGGTGGGCCAAACATTTTTCAGGTACCGCTTGAATCCCTTTAATACAACGTTCCGCTAACAGGTTTATGGCCTTGCTGAGGGTTTCCAGGGCCGGCAACAGATTGGCAGCCACCAGGGGCAGGAAAGCATTCAGTTCCAACTGCCCCGCCTGTACCGCCAGGGTAATGGCCAAATCCTGAGCCATGGCCTGGTAGGCCACCTGGGTAATCATTTCCGGCAATACCGGGTTTACTTTTCCCGGCATAATAGAGGAACCGGCTTGCAGGTCCGGCAGTCTGATTTCTCCCAGGCCCGCCCGGGGACCGGAGGCCAGGAGCCGCAAATCCCCGGCTATTTTAACCAGGCTGGCAGCATTAGCCTTGACCAGTCCCGCCACCTCTACAAAAACATCAGCATTTTGCGTACCGTCAATCATATTTTCGTTACGGGCCAATCCCAGTCCGGTTAAGGCCCTGAGCCGTTCAATCACCGAGTAGATGTATTTGCGCTCGGCATTCAGCCCGGTCCCTACCGCTGTGCCGCCCAGGTTAACTTGCCGCAAACGTTCTTCCACCTTGTATAAGCGCCAGCGATCCCGGGCAATGGCTTCTGCCCAGGCGGCAAACTCCTGGCCCAGGGTAATTGGCACGGCATCCTGCAACTGGGTGCGGCCAACCTTTAATACCCCGGCAAATTCTGCCTCTTTTGCCTGCAGGGCCCCCTGCAAATTGGCACAGGCCTGGGAGAGGCGTGCCAGCAAACGGATAGCGGCAATCCGCAGGGCGGTAGGGTATACATCGTTGGTTGACTGGGACATGTTAACGTGATTTACCGGGTGCACCAGAGAATAATCGCCTTTCCTGCCACCTAAAATTTCGATGGCCCGGTTGGCAATTACTTCGTTAACATTCATGTTAGTGGAAGTACCCGCTCCTCCTTGCAGGGCATCCACAATAAACTGATCGGCCAGTTTCCCTTCTGCCACCTCTGCCGCCGCCTGAAAAACAGCGCTGCCCAGGTTGGGCTCCAACAAGCCTAGTGCTATGTTGGTTTCGGCAGCTGCCTGTTTTACCACAGCCATTGCTTTGATAAGTTCAGGATGCACCCTTTGCCCTGATACATTAAAGTTTTCTGCTGCCCGTGCCGTATGAATACCATAATAGGCTGCCGCCGGAATTTCTTTGGGGCCGATAAGATCTTGCTCAATGCGGTACTGCAGCTTGCTCACCCCCTAATATTTTGTGCTGAGGGCAGATTTTACCTGAACTCCCTTGATATTGCCCAACTTGCCTGTCATGGCCCCGATTTCATCATTGGTGCCTTCCACGATGAGGGAAATAACAGAAAGGCCCCTTTCTTTATGGGGTATGCCCATGCGGCCGATAATAATTTCTGAGTACCGGCTCAGAATGTTATTTATCTCCGGAGCTTTGTTGCGATCTTCAATCACAATGCCCACCACCCCGATACGACGATGCAAAGCAGCCACCTCCAAAAATAAAACCCGTCACATGCCGGAGAAAGGCAGAGACGGGTAGTGTACACCCCAAAAGGCGTACCCCTTGGTCCAAGGCCGCCGGCCTTTCTCCTCAGGGAAACACTATGCGTTGTCATACCCTCCAAACCGGGTTAACCCGTATTTGTCAGGTGTTAATTTAATTATACTTATATAAAATTATCAGTCAATTTATTTTAGCTATTTTAGCAAGAATTTAATTTTTTTGTAATAACACAAAACAAAAAAATACAAAGTTTGACATTCTGGCTAACAAAGGAATATTTTACCCCGGTGTAGAATATCTAACTAACCGTTTTAGGACAGACACCTGTTATTGATAAAGACGTTAAAACTTAGGCTCCAGCCCAAGTCCAATTTAACACACGAGGAGTGATTTTAATGGCCGTTGGTCAAGAAGAGCAGCTGGTAGTGTTTCAACTTAACGATCAGCAATATGCCCTTCCTATTCACGAAACCCAGGAAATTATCCGCATGGCGGAAGTGACCCGCCTGCCCAATACCAGTTATTATATTGAAGGCATTATTAATTTGCGCGGCACCATCCTGCCGGTAATCAGCCTTAACCGCCGCCTTGGCCTGCCGGAAACCGAACAAAACGAAGATACCCGGATCATTGTGGTGGAAAACAAGGGCAATAAGGTGGGGATGATTGTAGACAGTGTTCTCGAGGTGGGACGGTATACGGAAAATGAAGTGGAACCTCCCAACATGATCGGGGACAATGTGGATTTCCTTAAGGGTGTCGTCAAGAAGGGGGACCAGCTCTGGCTGCTGATAAATTTAGATACGGTACTGTAATCCGTCTAAAAGCACAGCCAGGGCTGTGCTTTTCGAGTGTCGACAAATATTATCGGTGGTTTATGATCCCCTTTGGCTCCGGTCTACGCACCGACAGGGGATCATAAAACCACCTCGCTTTGTTTTACACCTTTGTCTACAGTCTGAAGCACAGCCAAGGCTGTGCTTTTGCTCAGGTAGCTAAATTGTAACTGCTGTGCCGCTGGCGGTTACCATCAGCATGCCTTCCCGAATTACTTCATAGTCCAGGTCAACACCTACCACCGCATTGGCCCCTAAGCGGCGGGCCTGTTCAGTCATTTCTTCCAGGGCCAGCTGCCGGGCATGGGCTAATTTGCCTTCGTAGGCACCGCTGCGTCCGCCCACAATATCCGTAATGCTGGCAAAAATATCCCTGACTATGTTGGCCCCCATAATGGCTTCCCCGCAAACCAAACCATAATACTGCCGGATTGGTTTCCCTTCAACAGTGGGGGTAGTGGTAATAATCATGTCAAAAACCTCCTCTTATTTTTTTAAACAAAGGACAGGTTCGCTGTCCCAACCTGTCCTTACATTTTGGCAGTATTATTATATTTGAGACGCCGCTTTAAATGCATGGTAAGCTGCTTCTACGGTACGTTCAATATCGCTGTCGGTATGGGCGGTGGAAATAAAGAGTGCCTCAAACTGGGAAGGAGCTAAATAAATACCTTGTTCCAGCATGCATTTAAAGAAAACGGCGTAACGCTTGGTATCTGAAGTGGATGCGCCGGCAAAATCACGCACCGGCTGCCCGGTAAAGAAACAGGTTTGCAGCGATTCTACCCGGTTAAGGCAGGCAGGCACCCCGGCCGCCTGAGCGGCCTGGCTTAAACCCTGGGCCAGCAAGCCAGACTTACGGTTTAGTTCCTCATAAACCCCCGGCTGCTGCAACTGTTCCAGGGTGGCAATACCGGCTGTCATAGCCAGCGGATTGCCGGACAGTGTACCGGCCTGGTAAACCGGACCGGCGGGTGAAACCATTTGCATGATTTCCCGGCGACCCCCGTAAGCGCCAACCGGCAACCCGCCGCCAATGATTTTGCCCAGGCAGGTTAAATCCGGCAGCACGTTATAATATGTTTGGGCCCCGCCATATCCAAGACGGAAGCCGGTAATTACTTCATCAAAAATTAACAAAGCACCATACTTATGACAAAGATCACGCAATCCCTGCAAGAATCCTTCGGCAGGCGGCACAATGCCCATATTGCCGGCCAATGGTTCCACAATTACCGCTGCAATTTCAGAACCTGCTTCAACAAAAATTTTCTCCAGCAGGGCCAGATCATTATAGCGGGCATTGATAGTATGCCCGGCAAGTTCCAGGGGCACACCCGGGCTGGTAGGCACGCCGTGGGTTAGGGCTCCCGATCCGGCCTTAATTAACAGGGAATCATGGTGGCCATGATAACAGCCTTCAAATTTAACAATTTTACTGCGGTTGGTATATGCCCTGGCTAAACGCAGGGCACTCATGGTGGCTTCCGTACCGGAATTGACCATGCGCACCATTTCCACCGAAGGTAACGCTTCCACTACCATTTGGGCCAGGGTTAGCTCTAAATCGGTAGGAGCCCCGTAGGTGGTGCCCCTTTCCAAACAGCGCTGAACCGCATGCATTACAGCCGGGTGACGGTGCCCCAAAATAAGGGGCCCCCAGGAGCAAACATAATCAATATACTCGTTGCCGTCTACATCCCACAGGCGGCAGCCGTTAGCCCTGGCAATAAAGGGAGGGGTCATGCCCACTGACTTGAAAGCCCGCACCGGACTGTTGACCCCGCCTGGAATCACCATTTGAGCCTGGGCAAACAACTCGTTGGATTTTTGATAACTGGGAGCCATGGAAATCCTCCTAATCCATGAAATATTTCATACTGCTTTTCTTCAGTTCAGCAACACTATATAAAAGGCGGTAGTTATCTACGCCTGCTATATCAGCCAGCTTCTTGGCAATCTGCCGGCAGGCTTCCCGGCTGCGACCATGAATCATTGTATAAAAATTATAGGGCCACTGGGGTAAAGCTGCGCGCTGGTAACAGTGGGTTACTTCAGGCAGCCGGGCCATGCGCTCCCCCACTTCTGCTATTTTTTCCTCCGGTATCTGCCAGACAATCATGGCGTTAGCCGTATAGCCTACCCGGTGATGCCGCAGGGCAGCTCCAATGCGTCTCATAATGCCTGCTTGTTGAATGGCATGAACCCTGGCCAAAAATTCTTCTTCTGTAATGCCCAGCCTTTTGGCCAATGCTTCAAAGGGTCGGCTGACCAGCGGCAAACCCGCCTGCAATTCCATTATGATGCGTTTATCCAGCTCACTTAAGGTCATATTCTCCCTCGCCTAATTTAGTCTTCATCAGTAACGTCAAATTTTACCAGCACTTTAAAAAATCTCTGGGACGGTAGGTTTATAATTTCTTCTATACCCGTCTTGGCACGGATTTCACTAAGAATTTGCTCCACCTTGGCTGACGACCGGGCCAAAATGGTAAACCACATATTGTATTCGTGATCCCGCAAATAATTATGGGTAATTCCTACATAACTGTTAATGACGGCCGCAACTTCGTCAATACGTTCCGGCGGCACCTTAATGGCACACAGGGTACCCTTGTACCCCAGTTTACGGGAATCAAAAACCCCTCCCAGGCGTCGCAGCACATCCTGCCGCATTAACCGTTCCAGGCGTTGCAAAACCTCCTGCTCAGTAATCCCCAATTTTTCAGCCAACGCCAGGTAAGGCTGCGGGCAAATGGGGAATTCTGTCTGTACCAGATTGAGAAGTCGCCTGTCCAGATGATCCAGCTGCATTTAATACCCCTTTCGACCGTGGTATAAGCACCATGGTTCCTCAGCCATATAATCTCCGTGATAAAAATAAGCCCTGGCCCGGCAGCCGCCGCAAATTTTTTTGTAGCCGCAGGTACCGCAGCCTCCTTTATACTCAAGGGAGCGCAGTTCCTTGAGTACAGGGCTGTGCTGCCAGATATCCACAAAGGAAGTTTCTTTTACATTACCCAATGGAATATTTAAATAGGCACAGGGCTGTACATCCCCCTTAGGGCTGATAATGCAATAGGAGGTACCGGCCAGGCAGCCCCGCTGAAAACGCACCGCAACCCCCATTTGTCTGGCAATGCGCATAAACTGAGGGGCACAGGTAGGCTTCAATTCAATGTCTACTTGCTTTTGTTTTTCCATAATGCGCTGCAGCAAACCCTCGTACTGTTCTGCCCGCAGGGATTCCTCTTCAATATTAACCGCCCGTCCGGTAGGTACCAGGAAGAAAAAGTGATGGGCCACAGCCCCCTCACGCACTGCCAGGTCGGTTAATTCCTCCGCTTCGTGATAATTCCAGTCCAGTACCGTGGTATGAACCTGAAAGGGCAGACCGGCCCGGCGGCAATTGCGCATCCCCTCCACCGCCGCCTGCCAGCAGCCTGCCTGCGCCCGAAAGCGGTCATGTTTTTCCGGGTCGGCGCTGTCTAAACTGATCCCAATGCCGGCCGCCCCGCATTCTTTCAACTGCTGCGCCGCTTCGAGAGTGATCAGGGTGCCGTTGCTGCCAAGCACCGGACGCAGCCCCTGCGACTTGGCGTAAGCCACCAGTTCATATATATCCGGCCGCATCAAAGGTTCCCCGCCGCTAAAAATCATAATCTTAAAGCCTGCAGCGGCAATTTCATTGATTAATTTTTTACCTTGTTCTGTATTGAGTTCTTCCTCCGCCCGTATGCCGGCATCCCGGTAGCAGTGAGCGCAATAAAGATTGCAGGCATTGGTAGTATTCCAGGAAATAATCAAATTGTTAAACCCCCTTTAACCAGCGGGCAACCTCCAGGGCATGATAAGTTATGATAATATCTGCACCGGCTCGTTTGAGACCGGTCAATGTCTCCAGGACAATTCTCCGTTCATCAAGCCACCCCTTTTGGGCAGCTGCTTTCACCATAGCGTACTCACCGCTTACATTATAAGCTGCTACAGGATAGCCGGTCTGCTCTTTAATACGGCGAATTATATCCATATAAGCCAGTGCCGGTTTCACCATAACAATATCCGCCCCTTCTGCAATGTCCTGGGCGGTTTCCCGCAGGGCTTCATCTCCGTTAGCCGGGTCCATTTGATAGGTTTTGCGGTCACCAAACTGCGGGGCAGAACCGGCCACCTCCCGGAAGGGGCCGTAGTAAGCTGAAGCATATTTGGCCGAGTAAGCCATGATCGGAATATCTGAATAGCCCTCAGCATCCAAGCGGGCCCGGATAGCTGCCACCCGCCCGTCCATCATATCGGACGGGGCCACCATATCTGCCCCTGCCTGCACATGCGACAGGGCGGTTTGGGCAAGCAAAGCCAAGGTAGTATCGTTGTCCACCCTTTGTCCTTTAATTAAGCCGCAGTGACCATGACTGGTATATTCGCACAGGCAAACATCGGTTATCACCAGCAGGTTGGGAAAGGCCTGCTTAATGGCGCGTACCGCCTGCTGCACAACACCGTCGGGATCATAGGCGCCTGACCCCACCTCGTCCTTGGTTGCCGGCACGCCAAACACAATCACACCGGGAATGCCCAGCTCCTGCACTTTTTTTACTTCTTCCAGCAGCAGATCCACAGAAAGATTATAAACACCCGGCATGCTGTCAAAGGCCCGGCGCACCCCCTGACCACAGGTAGCAAACACCGGGTAGATGAGATCATCTACAGTTAAGCGGTTCTCCCGCACCAACCGTCTGACCTGTTCGTTCATCCTTAAGCGACGGTGCCTGACATGAGGAAAAACAGACAAGGTAAAAACACCCCCGTTAGCTTGATTTAAGCGTGACTTATTTCTTCATCCGTTAGGTAACAAGCCGGATCTTCGGCCCAAAAATCGCCGTAAACCGCCTCTGCCCGGGCCCGGAAATTACCGTTGCATAAATCCAACCATTTGCACCTGGCACAGCGCCCCTTTAATAAAGGCTTGCGGTTCTTCAAACCGGCCAGGATGGGATGGCTGAGGTCCGTCCAAATATCACTGAATTTTCTTTGCCGCACATTGCCAAAACAGTGATTGCGGGAAAACTGGTCTGCATGAACATTGCCCTCCCAGTCCACCTCGCCTATAGCAATACCGGTCCGGTTACCGCCATTGCAGGATAACAAACGGTAAACTTGCCGGGCTCGTTCAGGGTCATCCTGAAGCAATTTAAGATAAATATAGACGGCATCAGCATGGTTATCAACCGTTAAGATTTCTTTATTAAAACCCCGGCGGTGCAAGTCAAGGGTGCGTTCAATAATTAAATCAAGGGCAGCTCTGCTCTCCCCATGAGTTAGATCCTCCTTAACCATTTCACTGCCGCGACCGGTATAAACTAAGTGGTAAAAACATACTCTGGGAATGTTTTCTTTTTCTACCAGATCAAAAATATTGTTTAATTCCCGGTAATTATGACGGTTGACCGTAAAACGCAGGCCCACCCGCTGGCCTACGGCCAGGCAGTTGCGGATACCCTGCAAAGCAGCTTCATAGGCGCCCGCCCGCCCCCGAAAGCGGTCATTAATTTCCCCGATGCCGTCTAAACTTATGCCCACATAGCCAACCCCGACCTCTTTAAGCTGCCGCGCCACCTCGGGACTGATCAGGGTGCCATTGGTAGAAACGGTAATGCGAATGCCCTTCTGCCTGGCATACCTGGCCAGTTCAAAGAAATCCGGCCGCAACAGGGGTTCGCCTCCGGAAAGCAGCAGCACCGGCACCCGAAAGGCCGCCAGATCATCAATAAACTGCTTGGCCTCCCGGGTGGATAGCTCGTCATATTTTTTATGGTCAGATTCAGAATAACAATGGCGGCAGCGCAGGTTGCAAGTCCGAGTGGCATTCCAAACTACCACCGGACCATGACCCGCCACTGCACCGTGTACTTGCCCCTTGGCGCCATGAGCATAGCGCAGGTGATCGCCAAAGTTTTCTGTACCACAAAGCAATTTGCTGATACTTATCATAATACTCCCACTTTTCTGCGCAATTTTGGCATTAGTTTAATGTTAGAACAATTTTCAGCTGTCTATTATAAATTTAATCCGGTCGGGAGGTGTCAGGCACTCTCCCGGCCGGCAAAATAATCTGTGATGGCTTGCACCAACCCGTTAATGGTATACTCACCGGCTTCAATGTCAACCGACATGCCCAACTCCCTGGCCGTCTGGGAAGTAATGGGGCCGATACTGGCCACCACAACTTTTTCCATCAACTGCGGCAAACCTTCTTCTCCTATTAGTTTAACAAAATTTTTAACTGTAGACGAGCTGGTAAAAGTTACTACATTAACTTCTCCGGCTGCCAGGGCCTGGCGAATGGCAGCAGCATCACCGCTGCCCAAAACTGTACGGTATGCTGTCACTTCGTGGACCACCGCTCCCAACTCGGCCAGCGCCCGGGGCAGCAGTTGACGGGCAATGTCCGCCCGGGGCAGCAGCACCCGGTCACCGGGCAGTATCTTGCTTTTTAAGCCCTCGACTATTTCTTCCGCCCGGTATTCGCCCGGCACAAAATCTACTAATAAACCGCGTTTTTCTAATTCTTCCCTGGTGCGCGGCCCAATGGCACACAGCCGAACATCGCTTAAATCCCGGATGTCTTTTTTATTGACCCGCATACGGTCAAAGAACATTTTAACACCGTTAACACTGGTAAAAATCACCCAGCGATAAGAGCGAACATCTGTAATGGCATTATCCAGCACGGTAAAATCGTCCGGTGGCTCAATTTGGATGGTGGGAAACTCCCAAGCTTCCCCCCCCAGCGCTTCGATGGCAGCAGACAGGGCACTGGCTTGTTCCCGGGAACGGGTGACAATAATCCGTTTCCCAAACAAAGGCCGGTTCTCAAACCAAGATAGTTTTTCCCGCAGCTGCACCACCTCTCCCACCACAATCACGGCAGGATTTTTAAAGTTGGCTGCCATTGCCTTGTGGTAAATGTTTTCCAGAGTACCGGTAACGGTTCTCTGCTCCGGTCGGGTACCCCAGCGAATTAACGCCACCGGCGTAGCCGGTGAGCGGCCAAACTCGATCAGTTTTTGGCAGATACCCGGCAGGTTTCCCATACCCATTAAAAAAACCAGTGTACCGGCGCCGGTGGCAATTTTATCCCAGGCTATGCCGGAATCTTCTTTATGGGGATCTTCGTTGCCGGTGATAATGGCCAGTGTGGAGGTGTAACCCCGGTGGGTAACCGGAATACCGGCATAGGCCGGTACGGCAACGGCAGAAGTAATGCCGGGTACCACTTCAAAGGGAATGCCGTTTTCCACCAGAAGTTCCGCCTCTTCGCCACCCCGTCCGAAAACAAAGGGATCACCACCCTTTAAGCGGGTTACCAGCTTACCCTCTTTGGCTTTATCCACCAGCAGCCGGTTAATCTCTTCCTGCCGCATTGCATGCCTTTCCGGCGATTTGCCAACATATATGAGCTCCGCATCCGGACGTGCATAGGCCAGCAGCCGCTGACCTGCCAGGCGGTCATAAACCAGCACGTCTGCTTGCCGAATACAATTTAAACCTTTTACAGTAATTAAACCGGGATCGCCGGGGCCGGCTCCCACCAGATAAACATAACCTTTGTTCATATTCATCATTCCCCTGCCCTGACTTGTTGCAATATTTTTTTACCGCCCATCGCCAACAATTTTTCTGCCACTTCAATACCCAACTGATTTGCCTGGTCCGGCAATGCTTCGCCCCCGGCCCGAATTACCTGACTGCCATCCAGCGTAGCCACAACTGCGGTTAAATTTAGTTTGCCGCTAACAACTTCCCCATAGGCGCCAATGGGAATCTGACAGCCCCCTTCCAGGTGCCGCAGCAAAGCTCTTTCTGCATTGGTGGCGGCCCGGGTAGCAGGATGCTCCACACCCTGCAAAAGCTTCAGTATATAGTCATCCTCCGACCGGCATTCTACAGCAATGGCGCCCTGTCCCACAGCAGGCAAGCATATATCAAAAGAAATAATTTCCGCAATCATGTCCTGCCAGCCCAGCCTGATAAGGCCGGCGGCCGCCAGGATAATGGCATCCAATCCTTCGGCTGCCAGCTTCTTCATACGGGTATTAAGATTGCCCCGCAAAGATACCGGTTGAAAATCGGGCCGGCAGTTTAATAACTGGGCACACCGGCGCAACGATGAAGTGCCGATGCGAGCCCCTCTGGGAAGTTCAGCCAGCTTGCGGCCATCCCGGGAAACCAGTGCATCTCCCGGGTTATCTCGCTGACAAACCGCCCCAATGGTAAGGCCGGCGGGTAAAACAGTGGGCAAATCCTTTAAGCTGTGCACAGCAAAATCAATTTCCCCGCACTGCATGGCCACTTCCAATTCCTTGGTAAAAAGGCCTTTGTCCCCAATTTTGGCCAGGGCCACATCCAGCATTTTGTCCCCTTTGGTCTTCATGGTAACAATCTCAAAGGTTACATCAGGGTTCTGCTGTTGCAGTTGTTCAACCACCCAACGGGTCTGCCACAAAGCCAGAGCACTGTCCCTGCTCCCTACGGTAATTTTACGTTTCATGGTAGCCTCCCCATTTTTATTCGCTCGGCCTGCTGTCTGCCGCCACTGCAGTAATTCCCTTGTCCCAACCGGTGGCGGAACAGGCTGCTACCTTTTTCTTTCTTTGCAAAGGCTTCCCTTCTACATTTAAATTGAATATGTTTTGGGCAATCTCGATATATAAATGTCCTTCCGGTGTGAGAGCAGCTTGCTTTAATTTAATAACCGGGTGGTGGAGTAATTGATTGACAATTGAATTTGCCAGGGAACCAATAACTTTTCTTTCCCGCTCTGTTAAGTCACCCAAACGGTTAAAGGCTCGCTGCAACTCTCGCTGCTTGATTTCTTCCCCCAGCTTTTTCAAAGCACTGATGGTCGGCACAACATAGCGGGTAGAAAGCCAGCACATAAATTCGTTTAATTCTTCTTCAATAATTCCTTCTGCCTGTACGGCCGCCTGCCTTCGCTCGGCTAAATTAGCATCCACCACGTTTTGCAAATGGTCTACATCATATAAATTAACTCCCGGCAATTGACGCACTGCCGGATCAATATCCCGGGGGACGGCAATATCTATCATCGTAATGGTTTTGCCGGCCCGGCGCTCCGTAACCTGCTTCATATCGGCATATTTTATCACGTAGTGTTGGGCTGCCGTACTGGAAATGACAATATCTGCTTTATTCATATATTCAAAAAGCCGGTCAAATTTAACCGCCGACCCGTTAAACTTTTCTGCCAGCTGCACCGCCCGGTCGTATGAACGATTAGAAACAATCACACTGGTGACTCCGTTGGCAACTAAATGAACAACTGTCAGTTCGCTCATTTCGCCGGCCCCCACCACCAACACGGAACGACCCTGCAGCGAGCCCAAACTTTGCTTAGCCAGTTCTACCGCTGCGTAGGGGATGGAAACCGGATTTTGGTCAATACCGGTTTCTGTCCTCACTCGCTTGCCGGTGGTAATGGCCTGTTGGAATAAAGTATTAAGCACCACATTAGTGCTTTGGGCCGCCAAAGCCAGCTCGTAAGCCTTTTTTACCTGGCCCAAAATTTGGGTTTCCCCCAAGATCATGGAATCCAAGCCGGATACTACCCGGAACAGGTGACGGATAGCATCATATAAAGTATGACAAAAAGTGTAGTTTTTAATCTCAGATATATCCAGGCCAGACTTTTCGGATAAGAATGACCATACGGAGCTCATACCCGTATCCAGCTCCAGCGGGGCAATATAAATCTCGGTTCGATTGCAGGTAGAAACGATAGCACATCCCTCTATACCAGGGTAGGATAACAGTTTGCACAGCCAATCCTTAATTCCCCATTCCGGAAAAGCCAGTTTCTCCCGCACTTCCAGCGGTGCTGTGCGGTGGTTAACGCCGATAACCGCAATAAGCATTTTTAATGCGCTCCTTTACCTGGTCGTACTCCTTGTTTCTTAAAAGCTCAATTATATCTGATTCCACCAGGTGACTGAAGATCTTTCTTCTTTGCTCAATATCTGTTACATCCTGCAGCACCTGACTGCGCACATCAGCCAGTATTTCCATAAATTCCTGGTACTCGGGACCAAACTGCCGTTCCAGCAGACGCCTAATCCGGGCAGCCAAAGCCGGGCTGGCACCGCCTGTGGAAACCGCTATGGCCAGTTTGCCCCGCCGGATAACTGAAGGTACATAAAAATTGCAAGCATCGGGATCATCCGCAACATTGACAGCCAGATTGCGGGCTAAACAGTCTTCAGTCACCTGCCGGTTAATTTCTGACCGGTTGGTGGCAGCAAACACCAGAAAAACACCTGCCAGGTCAGAAGTATGGTAGGCTCGCCGGCGCAGTTCCAATTTGCCCTGATCTGCCCATTCTTTAATGGCCGGGGTAACCTCCGGACTCACCACTATTACCCTGGCCCCGCACTCCAGCAGCGAACCGACCTTCCGTTCCGCCACTTGGCCGCCGCCCACCACCAGACAAAGCCGACCGGCTAATTTAACAAAAATAGGGTAAAGCATTTCCATGTATCGCTGTTTTTAGAACCTCCTAATGCCAATAAAGTCTGCAATCTCATAAAAGGCCTGTTTAACCGGCCGGTCCGGCAGTAATGCCAAATTGTTTTTGGCTTTGTCAATATACCGGCGGGCTACTTCAAAAGAAAATTCGATACCCCCGGCTTCCTTAATAATATCTATAGCTTCTTTTACCTGGTCATCAGTTTTGTTTGGTATCTCCACCAGCTCCCGCAGGCGCCGGCGCTGCGGGCTTTTCTCCAGCGAATAAAGCACCGGCATGGTTAATATGCCCTGGCGCAGGTCGCCCCCCAGGGGTTTCCCCAGCAAAGACTGGTCAGCTACCATATCCAAAACATCATCAGTAATCTGAAAAGCCATGCCTAACTGGTGGCCAAACCTTCTTAAACGCTGCCGGTCCTGGACCGGTGCTCCGGCGGCCACAGCTCCCAGCTGGCAACTGGCCGCAATTAACAAAGCCGTTTTACGTTCTATGCGGTAAAAATAGTCGCGCCAACTTTGATCCGCCTTGAAGGCGGTAGAAATTTGGTGAATTTCTCCTTCACACATTTTTACACTGGTTTCTGCCAACACCTTGGCAATTACCGGGTTCTCATATTGTGAAATAAGCACCAGAGATTTGGCAAACAGATAATCTCCTGTGTGCATGGATATGGCATTGCCCCAATTGGCTTTTACTGTGGGAGTACCCCTTCTGGTCTGCGAATTATCCACCACATCGTCATGTACCAATGATGCCATATGAATCAGTTCTAAAGCCACGGCCAGGGGCAAAAGTTTTTCCAAGCTGTAGTTGTATAACTTACCTGCCAAAAGCGCAAAAGCCGGACGTAAACGTTTTCCTCCGGCATTCAATAAGTGCATGGATGTTTGAGTTAGCAGTGGATCACGGGATTGAACAACCGCTTTAATTTCCTGTTCAACTAATTCCAGGTCTTCCCTAACCTGTCTGAAAAAATCCAGCATATTGCAAACCGTCACCTACTTGAGAGTATCTTTCCACCATAACAGGTACTTATTCGCCAATAGTTAAAAAATTCCTCTATTTTTAGCTTAACCTTCAGCCGGCATATTTTTGTTATACCGGCAAATCTTGATCCTGCAGGAAAATCCCTCTGGGCGGTGAAATTACCAATATAAATATTTTTTAGGAGAGATCACGATGACAAAAAGATTTATTCCCCGCCGGGATCTCGTGGATCTGCTTGATACTGAAACCATGCGCAGTTTTCTTCTGCAAGTTTTGCAGCATATCGATGACAGCCAAACTCTTCCTTATTATAATCCGAAACTGGATAAGCTGGGACACGAAGTTCTCAAAACAGCTTTTCAATTCGGCCTGGTCAATCTTAACGGTGGGTGCCCCGGCTGTGGAGGTTGCTCCGCTGAGACGCAGGCTGATCATCCAAAACCGGATCAAACATCTGAAAAAGGAAAAATCATTCCCTTTAAGCGGGAATAGCAAGCTAACGGCTAACATAAAAAACAAGCAGGTTGACCGGCATAGCCGAGGCGGGCAAACAAAACCGCAAGTAACATATTTGCCGGCGACAATTTATTGTCTGCGAACCTTTACTATGTTATAATAAGACGGAAATTAATAACTTTTAGATATACCTTGGGAGTGGATGGTGCCTGGTGGTGCTCCTGGTCTTCAAAACCAGTCGTTGGGCAGCGCTCCTGTCCATGGTGGGTTCGATTCCCACACACTCCCGCCAGTAATTTGAAGGCTTCCGAGCAATCGGAAGCCTTCAAAATTTGGTGGTTTGCTGATTCCCGGCCGGCCACTTGGTAACCCCCTGCATTTGCAAGGAGAAATCGGGCCGGCTCACGTTATACTTATTTACCCGGTTCACTTGCTTCTTTTCCTGCGTCCGGAGAAAAGAGAGATTCGCCGTATTTCTCCCGACCAAACTCCCCGATTATTTTTTGAGTATCAGGATTTATCATATACTCCACAAACGCTTTAGCCCCGGCAGCGTTAACTTTGGAAAATTTATTGGGGTTTACTTGCATGACATGGTAAATATTAAGCAAATCTTTGTCACCCTGGGAAACAATAACAAGTTTAAGATTTTTCTTCTGGGCAAGATAAGTGGCCCTGTCGGTTAAGGTATAACCTAATTTTTCATTGGCGATGTTCAATGTTTGACCCATGCCGCTGCCGGATTCCTGATACCATTTCTGTCCTTGCGGATCAATTTTGGCCGCCTCCCAGAGAGCGAGCTCTTTTTTATGTGTGCCTGAATCATCCCCTCTTGAAACGAAAATCGCACCCTTTGCTGCTATTTTTTGAAAAGCTTCCTTACTGCTCCTGGCTTGTTTTACACCGGCCGGGTCATTCTCCGGCCCGACAATAATAAAATCATTGTGCATCACTAACCGGTAATTAATAACCGCTCCGGCATCTACCAAAGGTTTTTCAGACTTGGGAGCATGGGTTAACAGCACGTCGGCTTCTCCCTTTTCCCCCATTTTCAAGGCTTGTCCGGTTCCTACCGCAACAGCCTTAACCCGGTAGCCGGTTTGTTTTTCAAAATCCGGGATGAGAATATCAAGGAGTCCGCTGTCCTGGGTGCTGGTGGTAGTTGCTAAAATTACATCCGGCGTTTCCGGCTTGGCTGCCTCATTACTGTTCTCCTTGGGCTCGCTTTTACCCTGACATCCAACCATAAATGCAGCAAGCAGTGCAAAAATTACAGCAATAGTACTTATTTTACGCATCATGCAATCTCTCCTTTAAAACAGAGCAATTTGAACTAAATTACTTAATCAACCTGTTAAGACAAAACGCAGACCATGGGCATGAAACAACAGCAGTATTGCAGGCTTTGGTAAGGCAATTAAAAAACCGGGCTTTATCCCCGGAAAAGGAAACAAAGCTCGGCATTACCTGTCGTCTATCATCTCCTTTCCGCAACGGGAGGCATGCCGGTTTCCCAACATACCCTGTCGGTCCAAAAACCATAACAATGTTACAAGAATTTATAACAGTGTCTACAGGTTATTGGACTCGGAGTTTTAATTTTAATGCTTAATTCTGCAAAATTATCGGTAATCCTTTTTATCTGACAGAAAAATTTAAAAACTAAGCCGGTTTTTGACCGCTAATTATATAGCTGACTTCCCGGCTGTTTTACGCAGAAACCCCTGCCGGTTCGCCAAATTTGCAAGTATTGCGGATTGCTGTAATCATCTTCCATAATTATCCACATTATCCACTGTTTTATCCCCAGTTTTTTCCATGACACATGTTAATCCGGCAAATGACCCTATTCGCGTAAAATGTTGGGCCGGTCTGACCAAGCTAATTCTTTGGTCAAATCTCTAATGGCATTTTTCAACCGCTCTTCTTCAATCTTCAACCTTTGGATGTCTGACCTGACAAGCATTAATTGTTTGATCAGCTCATTGATATGGGCTAATTTTTGCTTATGCCGGTAAGTTCGAATATCAGTTACCATAAATTTATTATTCCCCAAATTTTAACAAGTTATCCAAATCGTCAGAAGCTTTTTGGATAGCTTTTTTTAAAGCTGCTTCCCGTGCTTTAAGCTCAAAATAGCCATAATATGCCAAGGACTGCCGCTGCTGTAAACGAATTAGCAAGCCCGGCTCAATGCCCTGTGGTAATTGATCAATCATCGCTTGGTAATCCGGCAGGTTAAGGTTATCAAAGTATTTTAAAAACTGTCTGACTTCCAAAATTTCCTTTACCAAGGCGTTTAATTTTTTTAATTGGTTACGCTTGCGAATTTCTTTAATTTGTGTAACCATGCCGATCACCAAATTAAAATTTTTCTTATTTTAGGGCTTATATAATTTGCTCCACAGCTTCCGGCTGCAAATATCCGCTAAAAGAACCTGGCGGTAACTGGTTTTATCGGTAAAGCCATTGGCTGGATAATCGGCCAGGTTGGGGTTAGGGTTGTGTGCTTCATGCGCAACCGGCTTACGCCCTGCTTGGCGGCTTTGCCACAGCCACTGGCGCACCAGTTCATCCATGCCTGCATTTACCAATTCTGAGCGCAACTCCTGTGCCCTTAAGGTACTCTCCAGGCAAATAAAGCTCTGGCAAACCAGGGAACGGCATGCATAAGCGGAACAAATTCGCTCTTGTTGATTGAGAAAAATACAAGCCCCTTCCAGGGTGAAGCCCAGGCTGATATCAACCGCACCGCCTTCCACATATACATAGCAATACTTTTCCAGAAAATCCAGCAGCGGCCGGCGTTTATCCAGTTGTAACAGGTTAGCTTGTTGCAAATAATTATAAACATCAATACTGGTCAGGGGTATACGTTCCCAACAGCATTCATCGCAACCCCGGCAAGGAGGATCAGTATTTTTTTCTATAAATTCGTTAACCGCATCCAGATAGTCCTGCACAGTGGCCCTTGGATGTAAAACTTCAATATCATACAGGTTACCCGTCTTTTTATATACGCGTATTTTCACGTCTTTCCCTTACTTCCCTCAGAAAAGTTTGCAAGATTGTTTTACAAGAAACACAAAAAGCAGGGTTTCCCCCTGCTGGATACAGCTGGAGCGGAAGACGGGATTCGAACCCGCGACCCTCGCCTTGGCAAGGCGATGCTCTACCACTGAGCCACTTCCGCATCAACAATGTTAATATAGCATAAATCTTAAAGTTTGTCAAAAGCAAATATTTTAAAATACGAACTTTTACCTGGTTTTAGTCCTGCATACAAGTATTCCCTTCTTAAACATTATTCTAAACGGGCCCATTCATTCATAAAGTATATCAGGCAAACATGAAGGGGGTGATGAAGATCAGTCAGCGCATATCCTCCCCAAAATAGCAGGAATTTTTAATATTTAAGAGAACTACACCTAAAAACAAGGAGGATATGCTATGTATAAAAAAATTTTGGTACCCTTAGACGGCTCTGAACGTGCCAGAAAGGCCCTGTCCCATGCTGTTGAGTTAGCGGCAAAACTGGCTGCCAAGATAACTTTAATGCATGTGGTGCCCAGTTTACCTCCCTATGTAAATACGGCCGTGGATCGTTTAGGCCAGGCGCAGCAAGCCATTGTTGAAGAATTAATGAAAAACGGCCAGGAATTACTTGATCAATATATTTCTATGTTTAGTGGTAATAACATAGCTGTTGATACATTTATTGTCATGGGGCAACCGGCAGACGAAATCTTAGAAAAAGCCCGGGCCGAAAATTACGATTTAATCATCCTGGGAAGCCGTGGTTTAGGAGAAATAAAGGGCTATTTAATGGGAAGTGTCAGCAATCGTGTCTCTCGACACGCCTCCTGCCCGGTCTTAATTATCCGCTGACGAAAACTCCATACAACAAATAAGGCTGCTGCACTACGAACAGCTTAGTTCATGGTGCAGCAGTCATTTTAAAGCAACGTAAGATCAGGGAATTTTATTATGTTAAGAATAACAAAAAGGGATAATTGCAACTGCGAAAATGCAGTATTGCAACCTCCCTTTGAGTTGATAAGAATTACAATTTGTTTAATTTAATATTTAACACTGCCGGATAGTTAACCGGAATAGGTTTGCTGTCTTTCGGCTCAGTAATTACTGTCGAGTTATAAGAACCCGGCAAAGGTTCTTTAGTTTGATAATTAACCGTTAATACATTGCCTTCCAACTTAATATCCACAATGTAGATTTCATAGCCGCTGGAAGGCTTTTCGCCCCAGGAAATTTCTAATACTCTGTCGCCTTCCGCCCCGCTAATAATTTTGGCTGTCACGTCGTCATCGCCTGCACTGACCAGTTGCCTCACTTCTTTTAAGGCAGCAACCACTTCTTCTGATGTAACACCCTGTTTGGGCAGAAAACTGCCATCACGGTTTAAACTCATAATATTTAAACCTACTACCAATTTTATATCGTCCACTGCCCGGCTGCCGGCAGCAGCCAGATCTTTAATCGGCGGCAGGGCAGCAGGCGGTTCTATCTGTTCGGCAGCCTTTTGACGCAACAAAGAGCTTATCACTTGCGCCATTTCTTCCCTTGATAATATTTCCGCCGGACGGAAAAGCCTGTCGGTGGTTGGCAAAGCACCGTTGTAAGCTAAAATCATAACGGCATTGGCCTGTGGTGAACCAGCCGGCACGTCATCGTAAAAGTCTGAAACTTCGGGTGCTTTAAAAAAGCGAAAATTATCAAGGTTTAACCCCAAATAATTTACCAGCTTTACCGCAAATTCGCCCCTGTTTACATAGGATACCGGCTTATTTGCTTCATTACATAACGACTTGCCGGCAGGGGTTTCAATTTTAGGCACAAATTTGATTTCATCGGCTTGCCCCGGGCCCATCGGCCAAAAAAAAGCAGCACCTATAATTAAAGCACTAATTATATAACTACCTGCGGACTTATGCATAGAATTCCCTCCTGTTACTTAATTGACGTAACGCCATAACAGAAAGTTCCAGCCAGCCGCCGGTATTAACAAAATTACCCCGGTTGCTGTTTCGCTCATTAAGCGGTGCTAAGACAAGTGTCCGGCAGAGTTCAAAAGACCGTTTGAAACGTTAAAGCTTTACAACATGCTTGCCCTGCCGGCAGGCCGGCCTTATTCTTCTAAATGCAGCTGTTTATTCTCCATACTTTTAATTCTAATTAAAGACTCAATCCTGACGCCCTGTTCACGCAGGGCTTTACCCCCACCCTGAAACAGTTTTTCAATTACTATACCCACCCCCGCCAGATGAGCACCCGCCTGTTCAACCAGTCTGATCAATCCTTTCAGTGCCTCGCCCCGGGCTAAAAAATCATCAACTATCAGCACCCGATCGTGACAACTTAAAAACTGACTGGCAACATAAATATCTACCGACTCGTTTTTGGTAAATGAGTAAATATTAGCAAGATAACAGTCCCCCTGTAAAGTGGAGGGTCTTTTTTTCTTGGCAAACAACAGCGGAACTTCCAGGGTCATGGCCGTTGCCAAACCCACCGCAATGCCCGATGCTTCAACCGTTAACACTTTGGTAATCTGCGTACCGGAAAAACGGCGGGCAAACTCCTGTCCGATTTCCTGCATCACAGCGGGGTCAATCATATGATTGATAAACGAGTCTACCCTTAATATATGATCGGAAACCACTTGACTGTTATGTAAAATTTTCTCTTTTAAAAGCTGCATAAAAAACCCCCTGATAAATCAGCGTTCTTCACGGTCGTAGGGCAAACCAAGGGCACCCGGCGCACCCACCCGGTTGGCCATCGCTTTACGAGTCACCATCACCAGAACCAGGATGGTAAAGATGTAGGGCAACATTTTTAAAAAGAATGAAGGAATCATAATCCCCATGGCCTGGGCACGAAAACCCAGCGCATCAATACCGCCGAAAAGATAACTGCCCAGCATGGCCCGCAAAGGATTCCAAATAGCAAATATCACCAGTGCCACCGCAATCCAGCCTCTGCCGGCCGTCATGTTTTCCAGCCAGGCGGGGGCATAAGCCAGAGAAAGATAAGCCCCGCCTACTCCCGCCAGGGTACCGCCCAGAAAAACATACAAGTACCTTAATTTATAAACGCTGACACCCATGGCATCAGCAGCGGCCGGGTTTTCTCCCACCGCCCGCAGGTGCAAACCGGGACGCGTATAGTAGATAAAAAACCAAAGCAGCGGCACTAAAATATATGTGATATAAACCAGCATATCATGGTAAAAAAATACCGGCCCCAGAAAGGGTATATCGCTAAGAAAACCCAGGCTTACCGGTTTGAAAGAATTTTCCACCGGTATGCCGATATAGGGTTTGCCGATAAAACCGGATAACCCGGTACCAAACAAAGTTAAAGCCAAACCGCTGACCACCTGGTTAGCTTGCAGTGTGACTGTCAAAAAAGCGTGGATTAAAGCCAGACAACCGCCTCCCAGCATGGCTGCCAGCACCCCCAGCCAGGGATCGTTAGTGCGGACAGCAAACACAAATCCGGTTACGGCACCCACCAACATCATGCCTTCGACACCCAGGTTAAGAATGCCGCATCTCTCTGCCAGCAGCTCGCCCAGCGCAGCGTAAAGAATGGGAGTGCCTGCCGTAATGGCGGTGGCTAAAATTGTTATGACAAAGTCCTGGGTCACCGGCTACACCTCCACCTTTGTTTTGCCTTGCAGGACAATTTTATAGCGGTTAAAAAACTCGCCACCCAATATAAAAAACAAAAGCGCGCCTTGAATCATAAATACTATGGCAGCCGGCACACCAATGGATTGTACGCTGTAACCTCCCACCTGCAAAGCGCCCAGCAAAAAGGATACTAAAATAATGGCAAAGGGATTTAATTTAGCTAACCAGGCAACAATAATGGCAGTATAGCCATATCCCGGGCTCAAGCCCTGCTGCATTCTTTGCGCAATGGCCGAAACCTCAGCCATGCCTGCCAGGCCTGCTATGGCGCCGCTCAGGAACATAACCAGCAAAATGTTTTTGGTGATATTCATGCCGGCATAACAAGCTGCTTTAGGGCTTTCGCCAATCACAGTAATTTCATAACCCCAGCGGGATTGCCGCAAGGCCAGCCAGAGCATAAATGCCAGCAACAGGGCAAAAACCAGGCCCAAATGTACCCGACTGTTACCGAGAGTAGGCAAAACCGCCGCCGCTGTAAAAGGTTTGCTGAGCGGAAAATTCATTCCTTGGGGATCCTTCCAGGGACCAAAAACAAGGTAATTTACCCATAAAATGGCTACATAATTCAGCATCAAGGTGGTTATGGTTTCGTTAACGCCCAAGTATGCTCTGGGAATAGCAGGTATAAGTCCCCACAGGCCGCCGCACAGCATACCTGCCAAAACCATGGCCGGCAGCATCACATAAACAGGCAAATCAGGGAAACTCAAGGCCACCCAGGCGGCCGCAAAAGCGCCCATATAAAATTGCCCTTCGGCTCCGATGTTCCATAACTGCATACGGAAAGCTATTGATACGCCAAGACCGCACAACATTAAAGGAATTGCCTTAACAATTGTTTCCGACAGGCCATAGGCAGAACCAAATGCTCCCTCCAGCATCCCTGCATAAACCGCGGCCACCTGTCCCAAGCCTACACCCCGGGAAGAGTTTATTCCGTTAATATAAAGAAAAACAGCACCCGTTAAAAGGGCCAGGATAATCGCTGTTAAAGGTATTAAAACCATTCCGGCCGTCGAGGGTGCTGAACGTTTTTCCAGTCTGATCATGAAGCCAAAACCTCCCCCGGTCGGACTCCCAGCATCATCAATCCGATTTTTTCCGGTTCTGCTTCCTCCACCGGAAGCACTCCCATCAAGCTCCCCTTATATAAAACCCCAATGTTGTCCGAGAGCTTTAAAAGTTCTTCCAAATCTTCGGAAATCAGCACAATGGCTGCCCCTTTGCTTCGCTGCTCCAGCAGCATTTTATGCACTGCCTCGGACGCCGCAATATCTAAACCACGTACCGGGTAAACAGCAACAATCACTTTGGGTGAGGAAGCCAGTTCCCTGGCTAACAAAAGACGCTGCAAATTACCTCCGGAAAGTTTTTTCACCGGGGCATCCAGACCGGTAACTTTTACACCCACCTCATGGATCAGACGGGTGGCAAATTGCGCAGCCTTGCGCCGGCAAATAAAAGGTCCCCTGCTTAGCCAGGGCCGGCGGTATTCCTTTAAAATCAAATTATCCACCGCTCCAAGGTTGGGAACCAACCCGGTACCCAGGCGGTCCTCAGGAATATAGCTAACCCCTTCCTGTATAATTTCCATGGGTGAGAGATTGGTCACATCTTTACCGCAAATATAAATTTTACCGCCATCCAGGGGACGTAACCCGGCAATCACCTCTGCCAGCTCGCGCCTCCCATTGCCGGCAATACCGGCAATGCCCAGTATTTCACCCTGTCTGACGGTTAAAGTAATATCCTGCAAACCAGGTCGCCGGCTGTCACTGGCAGCAGAAGCTCTGTCCAGCCGCAATATTTCCTCACCGAATTGCCCTGGTTGTTTTTGGCTGGGAACAACAACATCCTGGCCCATCATCAGCCTGGCCAGTTCCCGTTGATTTACCTGTTTTCTTTCCCTGGTGGCCACCGCCCTGCCGCCGCGCAAAATGGTAACCCGGTCTGCCACTTCCATCACTTCGTTAAGCTTGTGAGTAATTAATATAATAGATTGACCCCGGGCAGTCATCTGGCGGATAACCTGAAACAGTTCCCGGGCCTCCTGAGGTGTAAGTACCGCAGTCGGCTCGTCCAGAATTAACACCTTGGACCCTCGATAGAGCATCTTAACAATCTCTACCCGCTGGCGTTCGGCAATGGATAACTGCCATATTTTTGCGGTTGGCTCAACTTGCAGGCCATATCCCCGCGAAATTTCTGCAATTTCTTTTTCTGCTTTACCTGCCTGTAACAGGCATTTTTTTTCTTTGCTGCCCAATATAATATTTTCAGCCACCGAAAAAGTATCTACTTGTTTAAAATGCTGGTGTACCATGCCAATGCCGGCATCAATGGCATCGCGAGGAGATTTAAAGTTTACTTTTCTGCCTTCAATATATATCTCACCGGCATCCGGGCGGTAAAGCCCAGACAATATAGACATCAAAGTGCTTTTGCCCGAGCCGTTTTCACCCAATAAGGCCAGGACTTCGCCTCTCTTTACCTGCAAATCGATACAGTCGTTGGCCAACACGCCAGGAAATCTTTTGCTGATTTGCTTCATTTCCACCAGAAAATCGGCAGTCACAACCCTCTCCCCTTAAATTCAGCTGCTGGCAGGACATGCCTGCCAGCAGCAATTATTTTTATTTGGGTATGGTACCTTCTACACCTTCCACAAACCAGTCAAAGGAAAGCATATCTGCATCCGACATTTGCTGGCCGGCGGCTACACGCTCCTTGCCGGTTTGGTCTTTGATGGGGCCGGTAAATACGTCAAATTTACCGGAAATAATCTCTTGTTTTTTATTTTCTACCAATTTTTTTACATCATCCGGAACCATCGGGCCAAAGGGTGCCAGGTCAACAATTTGATCAGACATGGGCCCCCAGTACTGGTTGCTCTTCCAGGTTCCTTCTTTAATGGCTTTCACAGTTTCCACATAGTAGGGACCCCAATTCCAGACGGCAGAAGTCAATACTGCCTTGGGTGCCATTTTGCTCATGTCGCTGTTGTACCCTATACTGAACTTACCTTTTTCTTCAGCCGCCTGTTGGGGCCCGGGAGTATCCTGGTGCTGCGTAATTACATCCGCCCCGGCTTCCAGCAGACTCTTGGCTGCTTCTTTTTCAGCGGCGGGATCATACCAGGTGTTGGTCCAAACCACTTTTACCTTGGCGTTGGGGTTAACAGAACGTACCCCCAGAGTAAAAGCATTAATGCCACGAATTACTTCGGGAATGGGGAAAGCAGCCACATAGCCGATGACATTGCTTTGGGTGGTTTTACCGGCTACAATACCCGTAAGATAGCGGGCCTGGTACATACGACCAAAATAAGTACCAACATTTTCGGCGGTTTTGTAACCGGAGCAATGCAAGAACTTTACATCAGGATATTTTTGTGCCACCTTAATCACACTGTCCATAAAGCCAAAACTGGTAGCAAAAATAATTTTATTACCCTTTTCAACCAGTTCGGTAATTACCCGTTCAGAATCAGCACCTTCAGGTACAGACTCAATGTAAGTGGTTTCCACATCCGGTATTTGCTGTTCTAAATACTTGCGCCCCTGGTCATGGGCATAGCTCCAGCCGCCATCACCCACCGGCCCCACATAAACAAACGCAATTTTCAGTTTTTCAGACGATGCAGCTTGCTTTTTATCATCTTGCACCTGGGGCTTCTCGCCGCCACAGCCAGCCAAATTAAAGGCAAGCATTAACATTAAAACAAACCATAAAATTTTTTTCACCTTTTACCCTCCTTACATTTTAAAGACGTAAATCTTAACTGCTCTGTTATGACCTTTCTCACCCCCTGGATCAGAAACCTCTTTGAAACCTGTTAAATATTTTAAAGACAAGGAATAGCTTGGCATTTTATTGCCCATACTTTAAGGTAGAAGCAGTTTTGCTTTATATAATTTTGAGGAGGAAATAAATTGCAAGGTAAGGTTAAATGGTTTAACGCAAATAAGGGGTACGGATTTATCGAAGCCGAATCCGGCACGGATGTTTTTGTTCATTATTCTGCTATTCAAACCGATGGTTATCGCACACTGGAAGAAGGTCAGCCGGTAGAATTTGATATAGTAGAAGGTACTCGCGGCCCGCAAGCGGCCAATGTAATCAAACTGTAACTTAATATCAAAACAATGCCAAAAAGCCCAGGCAGATAGGCTTCATCCTCAATAGCAGAGTGAAACCTACCTCCTGGGCTTTTATCCCTATAGGTGTAGCGCAAAACGCCTGTACCGCTTGGACCAACCCAACCCAACGGTTGTGGAACCCTAGGTACACTTTCCCTCCGTAGTCAGGCAATTACGGTTGCCCGGTAGAAACACTTGGGCCAATTCCCAAGCATATACGGAAATTTTTCACTTGTCTAAATTTATACTACCAAGACTGCAAACTTTTGTCAACGAGCAAAAAACAAAAAACACCCGGTTATGGCCGGGCGTTTAGTTTAATTAAAAGAAATCCTCATAATCATCATCTTCTTTTTGACCCGTTAACTCCAGCAGCGGTTCGTAACCGATTATACCTACAGCTGCCGTCTTTACTCCCAGGAAAGTCATACATTTTCCCAACAGGGAGTGACGCAAGCTCTCAGAACGCCCTAAACCGGCAAAAGCAAGGCCTCCCACAACACTTAACCATCGCTCGGCAGGGTTTAAATTTTGCCGCATTATTTTCACCTCCATAATAATATTATGGTCGGTGAACAGAATTGTCTAACGACTTAATATTTGTTAACTCTGGCATTTCATTGCTATAGTTCTGAAGCGGCAGCCGCTTCAGAGCCCGAAACTCACGAAACCGGCAACATGGGCAGGCCAGCAAATGGACACAACACTCTTCTGTGTAGCCTCTGTAACCGTCCTCAAATACCGTCTGATCTTCATAGGGGCTGTAAGAGTCATAATAATCCTGTATCAAACCCTGATCACTTAAATCATTCCCACAGTTGGGGCAGCTGGCGGTTAGTTGAAAGAGTTGGTTGCACAATACGCATAATTTTTCCATTTTGTCACCCCATTATTTTACTGGGGTTATTGTGTCCCTTTCCGGATGATTTAAAAACTGCTCTACTGCTTGCCGGCAGTGACGGCACAGCAGCTGTATTTCCTCTGCCGTGGCTTCATCAATATGGAGGCCGGCCACCAATACCACCGGCTGATTAAGTTGCCTGGCTAATTCTTCCGCCAGCGGTTTGGCTATTTCATCATCTTTATGTCCCAACCTGGGCAGGACACTGGAATTACAACTTATTAGGCGTGAATTTTGCAAACTGGGTCGAGGCAGAGAAAGAACCACTGCCCCCACATGCGGTTTGGTACCGCCATACAGCTGGCAAACCACCCCGTCTGCCGTTATACCGGCATAAAGTTCAACCCGGTACCTGCCTTCACCGACTGTGACAGATAGGTTTTTTATCACAATGTTTCATCCTTTCCGGCAATGCGTACAACGGGGAACATCAATGCTGCCGCCCAATATTCTCTCCAGCCTGTTTAACCCTTGCCATCGTGATAAAAAATAGGTTACAACCAGAGCTAAGATAATTCTGCCAAGCAAAATAACAGTACCGTCGGCTCCCACCGCGATAAAAAGGGCTGTATCCTCCACCACCGAATGGCACAAAATCAAAAATACATTAATTATAAACAAATCCCGCCAGGACAGCCGTCCGGTCTTTACGCTTTCAATAATTAAGCCGGCACCGTATGCTAAGCCAAAGGTTAAACCGATTAAAACAGGAAAAGCACTTTCCGGGGGAAGTTTAAAAAACCTCATGGCCGGTGCCAGCCGGTGGGCTATCCTGTCCATTAGCTGTATTTCTTTGGCAATTTCCAGTATTACCATTAAAGGAATAATAATCAGGGCCATTTGCCCTACACTACGCAGACTGCCACTAACAGCAGTTTTAATAAATTCTGACCAATCCATTTTGAACATCCTCTGAAAGTTAATCTGGGTTAAATATTTTCAAAGCACTTGATTTAAGAATACCCCCACTGTCACTGAAAAAACAAAGCGACAACCGCCGACAACCCAAGGGTTAATACCGCATTTACCGGCTACCGCACTTTCAACAAAAATTGTATGGGAAAGCAGCAACATCATCGCTATAATGGTGACCTCCCGTGATGTTAAAGGCAACGAAGCCATTGCCCCCAGGGCTGCATAAAGATTCACCGCATTGCCCAGCACTATGGCCAGGGATGCCTCTCCCGGCAGCCCCAGGTATTTCATTAAAGGAGCGCACAGGGTGGCAAGTTTATTTAACAAAGGTGTAAAGCTTAAAAAAGTAACCGCCAGATAAACCGGCACCACCACTTTGGCTAGCAGCCAGGTGGTGGTTATTCCTTTATATAACCCCCGCTTGATAACGTTAACACTGACCATTATAAGCCTCCTGCCGGTTTTTTACTGAATCAGCACCCGGTTATCGCCAACCCGTCGGGTTACCCTTTCACGGTCCAGCGATTCCAACAAGGGCAGGGTGAACTTGCGGGAGGTATGCAACAAATCTCGGGTTTGCGCAACCGAAATTTCTTTATTATGCCGCAAAAAATCAACTATTTTTTGGCGAGCCTGCCGGTAACGTGCAGCAGAATAATACAGCTCTTCATCTGCCAGTTTCACCAGTTGGCCTGTTCGCAGCAGGTATTGCAAATATTCCTGGGCCTCCGGTTCTTTTAATTTATGGCTTTTTATAATATCATGCCAGGCAGGGGGTTGAAACTGCCCGTCATGCATAGCCTTAACCAAAGCATCAACCAACCTTTGCTGTTCGGCGGTCAACCGGCCGGTTAGCCTGGGACTGGCAATCGTTTTGTCGTATAGTGCAATAAGTCCCGCCGCCTCCAAAGACTGTAAGAGATGCTGAAAGTTTTTTGTATTAATGAAGGAAAATTTTCGGGAACGCAGTTCTTCTTTAGGCAAACCCTCTCTTAAGGGATATTGCTGCTGGTAGTTTTCTGTCATCGAGATAATTTCCCGACTCCAGTTATCATAAACCTGCCGGGATACCACCAACTCTTTTTGATCCGCCGGCACCACTTTAATTTGCCGGTCGGCAGCCAGTTTTTCTATAGCTAATGCAACTTCCGGCGCCGGCAAACCGGTACCTTTGACAACTTCTTCAACAGAAAATAAGGCCTGTCGGCCGGCCAAAAACTGGTTCACCAATTCCTCCGGGGTACCCAGCTCTTTGGTGGCCAGTGCCTCCAGCACGGCCGGCTGGAATCTTTTATGTTTTGGGGCATTGGCATCTAAAATAACTCCTCCGCCAATGGTTCGCATAGGCGAATAAGACCGGATTACAAAACGGTCACCTTTGCCAGCCACCGCCTGTTCCTCCAGCTCTAACTGGGCATAGACCTCTTGTCCCGGTTCCAGTTCCTCCCTGTCCAGCAACCTGACCCGGCCCAGTATTTCATCGGTACCCAGGTAAAGCCTAACCCTGGCCCGGTTTTTCAACTCTTTGGGAGCGTTGGCCAGCAGCAGCAGCCGGACATCCATCCGGTGAGAAGGCTTGACTGAACCCGGGGTAACAAGAACACTGCCCCTTTTTATTTGTTCCACTTCCACCCCTGATAAGTTTACTGCGGTACGCTGCCCCGCTTTGGCCTGTTCTACCTTTCGGCCGTGCACCTGCAGGGAGCGCACCCGGCTTACCAGGCCCTGCGGCATAATTTGCACACTGTCCCCCACTGTAATTGTACCGGTTCGCAAAGTGCCGGTGACCACCGTACCAAAACCGGTAACGGAAAACACCCTGTCCACCGGCAATCTTAACTGGCCGCCGCTGTTCCTTTCCTCGGTGTCGTCTACCAGCTTATCAATGTACTGCAATAACCGGGAAATCCCTTGCCCCGTAAGGGCGGATACCGGCACCAGCGGGGCTTGACTCAGCACGGTAGGCCGGAGAAATTCTTTTATCTCCTCGGTAACCATAGCCAGCCATTCATCATCCACCAGATCTGTCTTGGTTATCACTACAATGCCCTTTTTAACCTGCAGTAACTGGATAATATCCATGTGTTCCCGGGTCTGGGGCATCACACCCTCATCAGCGGCAATAACCAGCAAAACCAGGTCAATGCCGCCCACCCCGGCCAACATATTTTTTATAAAACGCTCATGCCCCGGCACATCAACAATGCCTGCCTGTTTGCCGCTGGGCAGCTTGAGCTGGGCAAAACCCAATTCTATGGAGATGCCTCTTTCTTTTTCTTCCTTTAGCCTGTCTGTATCGGTACCGGTTAAAGTTTTAATTAATTGCGTTTTGCCGTGATCCACATGACCGGCGGTACCAATTACAATATATTTCATAACCGGTTTACCCCCCTGCAGAATTTAATATGTCTGCCATCACTGCCGCCAGCAGGTCTATCTCATCAGGCTGCACCGTTCTTAAATCCACCAAAAAACAGCCGTCTTGCAAGCGTCCCACCACAGCAGGATCCGTCTGGCGCAAACGTTGCGCCAGTTCATCCGCTGACATCCGAGCCGGTAAGCAGGACATTAAATATGTCGGCAGTTCAGCAGTGGGCATGGATCCCCCGCCCACCTGGGAATAACCCTGCATAATCTTTAACTCTACCCTGGTTGTTAGCTTAGGGCGCAATCCGTTAACCAGCGCTTCCGCTCTTTCGTATATGGTTTGAACCGGTTCCGTCAACATTTTAAGGGTGGGAATTTTTTCAAGCACCCGCTCTGCATCCAAATAATCCCTGAGAGTGGCTTCCAGGGCCGCGACGGTAAACTTATTAATACGGACCGCCCTGGTAAGGGGATTTTGTTTCATTTTTTCGATATGCTTGCGCTTGCCTACAATAATGCCTGCCTGGGGCCCGCCCAGCAATTTATCGCCGGAAAAAGTTACCACATCAGCTCCCGCTGCTACCGTATCCTGCACGCTTGGTTCCACCGGCAAACCGTACTTTGCCAGATCAACCAAAAATCCGCTGCCCAAATCGGACATTACCGGCAAGTTATATTCCCTGCCGATTTCTACCAGTTCGGCAACTGTTGTCTCCCGGGTAAAACCCACAATACGGTAATTGCTGGTATGTACATGCAGCAGCAGAGCAGTGTTTTCCGAAATACTGTTGCGATAATCCCGGGGGTGGGTTTTATTGGTGGTACCCACCTCAACCAGACTGGCCCCGCTTTGTTCCATAACATCAGGAATTCTAAAGGATCCCCCTATTTCCACCAGCTGCCCCCGGGAGACAATTACTTCTTTTCCCCTGGCCAGGGTACCCAACGCCAGCAGCACTGCCGCAGCGTTGTTGTTAACCACCAGCGCTGCTTCAGCGCCGGTTAAGCGTACCAGCAGCTCCTCCAGGGGCTCATAGCGGGAACCCCTTTTACCTGTTGCCAAATTAAATTCCAAGTTGCAATAGACCGCTGCCACCGCATCAACTGCCTGGCGGGCAGCTTCAGAGAGCAAGGCTCGTCCCAGGTTGGTATGCAATACCACGCCGGTACCGTTGATCACCCGGCGCAAATTGGGTCTGGTGGCCGCCGCCACCTGCTTAAGGGCCCGTTCAATCACCAGATCAAAGAGATTAGCCGGGTCACTGTTAAAACTTCCTTTTAAAATATCTTGCCGTATTAGCTCTACAGCTTCCCTGATCCCGTCCACCACAATTGATCTGGGATGCATCTCCAATAAGCGGTTTACCTGATGCTGCTTCATCACTTCATCAATTTTGGGCAGCGCCCTGAGCAAAGTTTTATCAATAGCCGGACCCATTTTATACCCCCGTACCCAGTTTCTTTGTTCATTATATGGCATAAAAATGCTGAAAAGCAAGAAACCCAGCCGAGCCGGGTTATGATTAAGATTTTACGGTTATGTTCATATTTTGTATAAGACCTTTTTCGGCCCTGTTTAAATGCATGAGCATGGCTTCCCGGGCTTTTGCTTCATCACCGCTTACTATGGCATCATAAATAATCAGGTGCTGCTCATACAAGCTTCTGGGAGTACCCGGGGTTAAATATAACTTTTGTCTGACAACTTTCATTTCTCTTTTCATGGTTTCAGATATAGAATTCATAATTTTCATCAGCAAAGAATTGTGAGCTGCAGCTGCGATAGCATAGTGAAATTTTATATCCGACAAATCACCTAAGCTTCCTTGATTTATATCTTCATTCATTTTATCTAACCAATATTTAATATTTTTTAAGTCTTCTTTGGTTCTGCGCATAGCTGCCAGGGCAGCAGCCTCAGTTTCAATGATTTTTCTTAATTCTAACAGTTCAAACAAAGTATCTTTGCCGGTAGAAACAGCCAAAGACATGATATCGGTCATACATTTGGTACCCAGTTCACGCACAAAGGTACCCTCGCCCGGTCTGATCTCAATCACGCCAATGGCTTCCAAGGCCCGGTAAGCCTCGCGCACCGCCGAACGTCCCACCTGAAGCCGGTCGGCCAGTTCACGTTCCGGCAACAGCTTATCACCCGGGGTAAGCTCACCCCGAGCAATCATTTGCTTAATTTGTTCAACAATTTCTTCATATATTTTTTTGGTTTTTATTGGTCTAAATTCCACAATAAACACTCCAAAATACAATTTGCCCAACTTAAAATAATCATAATGTAACTAACAAATAATTGTAAATACTTTTAGAATAAGAAATTTTTCATTTAGACCCGGAAAACTTGACTTTAAAATTTAAACCCGGTATTGGCACCGGGTTCAAACCTTAGTCAATAATTTTTGGCCAGTTATGATTTCTTTTAAACGCTGTTCAGCGCCGGACAGATGAGTAAACATAGAAGTGCGAGCAGTTTGCTGATTGCCGTTATAAATAGCTTCATAAATTAACTCATGCTGCTGGTATAGTCTTTGGGGTGTGCCGGGGGTCAGGTAAAGATGTCCTCTGATGGTCTTCATTTCTTTTTTCATGGTTTCTGTAATGGAATTCATCAGTCGAGTCAGCAGTGAATTGTGAGCTGCGTCCGCAATGGCATAATGAAACTTAATATCGGATAAATCCCCCAGGTTACCGCTTTCAATATCCAGTTTCATTTGATCAAGACAACTTTTAATTGCCTTTAAGTCTTCTTCCGTCCTTCTGGCGGCAGCCAGGGCCGCTGCTTCTGTTTCAATAATTTTTCTTAATTCCAGCAATTCAAAAAGCGTATCCTTACCGGTCATGACCGCCAACGACATAATATCAGTCATCGGTTTATTGCCCAATTTGCGGACAAAGGTACCCTCCCCCGGCCGGATTTCTATAATGCCAATGGCTTCCAAAGCCCGGTAGGCTTCACGTACCGCCGATCGTCCTACCTGCATGCGCTCTGCCAGTTCTCGTTCCGGAAGAAGTTTGTCGCCTGGATTGAGCTCACCCCGGGCAATCATGCCTTTAATTTGCTCGACAATTTCTTCATAAATTTTTTTAGCTTTAATAGGTTTAAATTCCACAGGCAGCACTCCAGGTCTTTTATTAAATTTATTAAATTATCATAACACACAATAAGGAAAAAAAGCACAAAAAACTGTTTAATAATAGAGAGTTATGGGGTTATACCCCATAACTCTCTATTTATTTTTTAGTGAACGCTGATCTTGGCACTTTCTTTGCCAAATTTGCCGCCGCCCACTTGTTTGTAGGCGTATACGGCAATACCCAGAACCACTACAGCGGTTACGGCCAGAATCAACATACCCTGGCTGCGCAGAGCAGCTTCCGCGGCTGCGGCAGCCTGGGGAGAAGCGTTAGCCACAGCCTGCTTGGCTGTTTCATATACCGGAATCATCCAGGTTAATACATAAGCCTGCAAGTATGTGATGACGCAAATAATAGCGGTAAAGAACAAACTATGCAGCACGGTAAAGCGGAACAGGTCGCCTTCTTTACCCACCAGGTTGCAGGCAGCGGTTGCCACAGCAATGGACTGGGGAGAAATCATTTTGGCAGCCACACCGCCGGAGCTGTTGGCAGCCACCGTCAGCACAGGATCCACTCCGATGTCAGCCGCTGTTACCGCCTGCATCTTACCAAACAAAGCGTTGGCAGAAGTATCAGAACCGGTTACAAACACGCCCAACCAACCAAGGATGGGGGCTACCAGCGGGAACAAAGCACCGGTAACGGTAAAAGCCTTACCCAGCGTGGGTGTCATACCTGACCAGTTGGCAACATAAGCAAAGGCCAGTACGCAGGCAATGGTAATTAACGGGAAGACCAGGCTTTTTACGGTTTCCTGGAAAGTCTTAATAAAATCACCGAAGCTAATCTTAAGAATAAAGGCCGTGATAATGGCGGATATTAAGATGGCTGTGCCGGCAGCAGACAGGTAGTTAAATTTATAAACCACCTCGATGGGCTTGCCGCCTGCAATAATCATTTTGTTAACGGCATCAAAGGGAATTTTAACGGTTACTACATCCAGCAATGTTTTTACCGATTTGAGACCCCAGTCTCCGATCAAAATAGTTAATACAATAAAGGGCGACCAGGCTTTTGCAATCGTACCGAAGGAGTGTTTCCTTACTTCAAGTGTTGCAGGGGGTTCATCCTTAAAACGCCAGATATTTTGGGGCTTCCATTTTCTCAAGAAAAGCACCATCGCAACAATGGATACCAGCGAGGAAATAATGTCAGGCAACATGGGGCTCATGTAGTTGGCGGAGAACCACTGGGCCGCAGCGAAGGAAACACCGCACACCAGGATAGCAGGCATAACTTCCTTGGCACCCTTCCAACCGGCCATAATGAATACCAACCAAAACGGTACAAAAACAGACAGGAAGGGCAGCTGACGACCAACCATTTGGGAGATGGCCATGGTATCCACGCCGGAAACAGCACCTGCAGTGATAATGGGAATGCCGATACCGCCAAAGGCTACCGGGGCTGTATTAGCAATCAAGCAAAGACCGGCAGCATACAGGGGGTTAAAGCCCAGGCCCACCAGCATACCGGCGGTAATGGCCACCGGGGTGCCGAAACCGGCCGCACCTTCCAGGAAGGCGCCGAAGCAGAATGCTATTAATAAGGCCTGCAAACGGCGGTCATCGGTAATGGCGGCAATGGAATCTTTAATAATTTCAAACTGCCCGCTTTTAACAGTTAACTGATAAAGAAAGACCGCTGTAAGAACAATCCAACCAATGGGAAACAGACCATACAAAGCCCCGTAGATGGAAGACCAAATGGCTAACTGAGCAGGCATGCCATGTACAAACACTGCTATGCCGATAGCTAACAGCAAAGTGATACTGCCTGCTATATGCCCTTTCATCCTGGCAATAGCCAGGGCATAGAACATAAATAAAATAGGAATTGCCGCCACCAGGGCTGACAGGAACAAGTTGTCAAAGGGATTTATGACTTGGGTCCACTCCATAGTATCTTCTCCTTTGCAATTAATAAAAAACGTTAATCAGACATAAGCACAAAGTAAGCAAAACAAAAATACAAGCAATACAAAACAAATCAAAAACTGATACAATTGCGATAATATAAAACATCTAAATTTTTTGAATTTTGATTTTCTACCACCCCCATTCACTTATATTTATTAGCCTGCAGGTTAAATAACCTGTTGGCTTAATGGCTTGACCAATGATGAGTAAATGTTTTGTTGAACAAGCAAATACACCAAATTATAATTCTTCAATTTATTTAGTTATCTTTGCAAGATTTTAAATTGTTAATTAATTAATGCAATTCTTATTATAGGGTCTTCTGGTTGAGTAGTCAACCATTGTGATGGTCTGACCATTTAGTTAATCATAATTTTTCGACATCTAGCGATAAATTCCTTCGTATTTGGAACTATTTTTTAAAATATTTAAACTTTATCTTAAATTGAGAATAATCAATATTTCAATTTGGTTTTTATTAAGAATCTTTTTCTAATATTAGCTAAAAAAAGACCGGTACGATTGTACCGGTCCAGCTTGCTTTTGAGTTTTTTGCTTTTTCTTTCTTTAGATGTTTTATATTATCGCAATTGGCTTAGTCCCGGTAGGAACGGGCTTGACGAGCTGCCACAATACCAAGACCAACCATAATGAGAACCGAAACTGCCAGAGCCACCAGGCTGAACCCGCTGTCAGGCGCCGTGGCCGCCGCAGCTGCAGCGTGAGCTTCTACCATTTCAGGCACCATCCCCCTTAAATAATATGCCTGGGCATATACTACAATACCCATAATGGCTGTAAAGATCAGACTGTGCTTAACGGTAAATCTGAACAAATCACTTTCTTTGCCGACCAGGTTAACCGAAGCACAGGCTACAGCAATACTCTGAGGTGAAATCATTTTGCCGGCTACCCCGCCGCTGGTGTTGGCAGTTACAGTTAAAACAGGGTTTACGTCAATTTGCTCAGCAGTAATACGCTGCATATTGCAGAACAGAGCATTGGCAGAAGTATCACTGCCTGTTACAAAGACGCCCAGCCAACCCAGGAAAGGCGATACAAAGGGAAAGAAAGAACCTGTTACCGTCAGGGCTTTGCCCAGAGTGGGGGTAATGCCGGCAAAATTAGCAATATAGGCAAAACCCAACACACAAGCAATAGTAGTTAAAGGAAACTTCAGGTTATTTAAAGTTTCGCCAAAAACAGAAACATAAGTACCAGGACGAATTCTTAAAATCAGGGCAGATATAACAGTCGCCAGCAGAATAGCGGTTCCGGCAGCCCCTAACCAGTTAAACTTGTACACCACTTCCAGCGGCTTATCGCCTACAATAATTGCGTTATGCAAGCCGGCAATGGGGATTTTAACCGTAAGCTTGTCTAACATGTACTTAATACCGCTGATGCCCCAGTCGCCGATCAGAATTGTTAAAACAATAAAAGGTGTCCAGGCTTGGATTACACGTCCGATGGGATGTTTTTTAACTTCCATGCTGGCAGCCGGCTCATTGGGGAAGCGCCAAATGTTTTTGGGTTTCCAAACCTTTAAGAAAGCCACCAGAACAACAATGGAAATCAAGGCCGAAAGAATGTTGGGGAGCTCCGGGCCAATCTTGGCTGCCACAAACCACATGGTTAAGCTAAAGCTGGCAGCGGTGACAAAAACAGCCGGAAACACTTCTTTAGTACCCTTCCAACCGGACATAATAAATACTAACCAGAAAGGTACAATAAAGGAAAGCAACGGCAACTGGTTAGCAATCATTTGGCTGACCACCATAGGATCCAGGTTGGATACCTTACCGGCTGTAATAATAGGAATGCCGATACCGCCAAAGGCTACCGGAGCTGTGTTTGCAATCAAGCACAGACCTGCCGCATAAAGGGGCTGAAATCCCAAGCCCACCAGCATACCGGCGGTAATGGCCACCGGCGCCCCAAACCCGGCAGCACCTTCCAGGAAAGCCCCAAAACAATAGCCGATTAATAAAGCCTGCAAACGGCGGTCTTCCGTAATGGAAGCAATTGAATCTTTAATAATGCCAAAGTAACCGGTTTTTACCGTCAGGTTATAAAGAAATACCGCACAGAGAACAATCCAGCCGATCGGGAATAAACCCGTTAATACACCGTACAGTGTGGAAAGCAAGGCTAATTTTACCGGCATACCATAGGCAATAATAGCCACTGCAATGGCGGAAGCCAGGGTAATGGCACCGGCAATGTGCCCTTTCATTCTTTTAATGGCCAAGGCGTAAAATAAGATCAGTATGGGAATTGATGCCACCAGGGCCGACAATCCTATGTTACCGAAAGGGTTTGTTTCTTGTACCCACATGTTGCTTTACCCCTCATTTCCAAAAAATTAATAAAATTATTGCTGCAAAAAATCCGGTTGCTTGCCAAATTCCTTCCTTCCACCTCCCGACTGTAGTTTTATATTACACAACATTCTTTTTTGAAGAATGTCACTTGCAGTCATTAAATATCCCTTCATTATTCTGGCATTACTTTATAGGTTAGCCGGTTAACCAGTCAAACGGTTAATCAGTGTGTTGTGGTTTGTGGTTTGTGGTTTGTGGTTTGTGGTCAAGCGCTCTTATGTTTAGAAGTTATTATCGTCATATGGCATAATGGTATGACCACAAATAATAATATAAACTTTACTCATCATTGTCATTTTTCAGTATATTAAAAAAATCGACAAAAATCAACTTTAATTTTAGCCGAAAAATTTAATTTAACCACTTTTATCCTTAAATATCCAGCCTGTTTAACCTGTATTTAAACCAGTCTGGCCTTTCACCAATTCTTGATACAGCTCAGGTCGCCGTGCCCGAAGATAAAAACTGTTGGCCATGGAACCGGCCTGTTGCTGCCTGATGGTGTTAATTTTGCTGCCCGCTAAATCTGCCACCAGCAAAGATGCTTCTCCCCGAAAATCTTCCGCCACAATATTACCTTTAGGATCAAGTATCAGGGCACCGCCGCAAAAAATACGCCCCTGTCCGTCCTCCCCCACCAGGTTGCATGCCCCGATAAAAACGGTATTATCATATGCCCTGGCCGGCAGGTACTTTAGCCAGATATCCCGCCTGTCACCCACAAAGGAAGGAGAGGCATGGGGAGCAAAAATGATTTCGCAGCCCCGCAGGGAAAGAATGGTTGCCAGTTCCGGAAAATGAGTATCCCAGCAAATTTGTATGCCGAACTTTGCCTTGGCAGTAGCAAATACCTTAATATCATCACCGGCACTGAAGTAAGGTTGTTCACTTTTGCCCAAGTGTGTTTTCCTGTATTTATCCACCGTACCGTCCGGATATACAACTATTTGCGTAATAAATGGCTTGGCCTCTCCGTTTCTTTCTGCCATTCCGGCAATCACCGTGATATTATTCAGTTTTGCCATTTGTTCCAGGGAAGTGACAAAGGCACTGGACGTAATATCCTGGGCAAATTCACCCGCCTTTTCTCTATGGTACCCTTGTAAGCACATTTCGGGAAAACAGATGATATCCACCGCCTGCGCGGCTGCTTCCTCAACAAATCTCCCCATCACTGCCAGATTATCATTCAGCCGTCCCACTTTGGCCTGCATCTGTACCAGCCCAATCCTGGTGTCCAGCAATTAGCAAAACCTCCTTGCCCTTTAAGTCGGGGACGGTTGACAAGCGGCATTCGTCAGACAAATGCCGCTTGCCAACCGCCCCGACCAAAAAATAATTATTAATACACTCTCCCGGTATTACATAATATTTCAGTAATTTGCCGTGGCTTATTCATAGTGTATAAATGAATGCCTTCTACGCCATTTTCCATAAGATCCAGTACTTGTTGGCTGGCATATTCTATGCCGGCCTTTTCCATGTCTTCCGGCCGGTCACCGTATTTATCCACCATCATGAGCAGTTTGGCAGGCATTGAAGCACCGCATAAAGATATGATGCGTTTAATTTGTTTTGCGTTTAGCACCGGCATGACTCCGGCCATAACCGGACAGGCAATGCCGATTCGGCGGGCGTTTTCCATAAAATTATAAAAAATTCTGTTATCAAAAAATAACTGGGTAATTAAAAAGTCTACCCCTTGATCAACTTTGTACTTTAAATGGTTCAGGTCTTCACTTAAACGCCTGCAGTGGGCATGTCCTTCCGGATAAGCGGCTGCCGCAATGCAAAAGTTGTTATGCTTTTTAATATGACTTATCAAGTCAGAAGCAAAGGAGAATGCACCCTTTGTAAAATCATAATGCGGATTATCAGCCGGCGGGTCACCCCGCAAAGCCAACACGTTTTCTATGTTCGCCTCCTGCAGCCCTTGCAAAATCATATCAATCTCGCCGGCTTCATGTCCTACACAGGTTAAATGCGCCAGTGTTTCCACCCGGTAGTGGTTTTTAATACGGGAAGCAATTTCTTTAGTCCTGCTGCGGCTGCTGCCGCCGGCACCGTAGGTAACACTTATAAAATCAGGTTTTAATTTTATTAAACCTTCCAGGGTAGTAAAAATTGTTTCTACAGGCGTATCTGCTTTGGGAGGAAATATTTCAAAAGAAATAACCGGCTGTTTGGTTGCAAAAAGCTTAGCAATTTTCATTTTTCATCACCTTGTTTATGTAGTTTGTCTGTGTTTTATTATAACTGCAGTTAACCCATTGGAAAATAACAAAATGTTTGCCCTTTCCTTACAACCTTCTTAAATCTTGACTGCTGTTATTGAATGAAAGTTCGGGAGATAATATACTGATAACTGTCAAGAACAGAGATAATTTGGTAAGGAGGATTTCCATGACTACTGAAAACAATTTGAAAGCCGCTTTTGCCGGCGAATCCCAAGCCAACCGCAAATATCTTGCTTTTGCCGCTAAGGCCGATCAGGAAGGATATCCTGCCGTGGCTAAGCTCTTTCGTGCCGCCGCCGAAGCGGAAGCCATTCACGCCTTGAGCGAATTAAAGGCTCTGGGGGCTGTTAAATCTACCGCTGAAAATTTACAGGCCGCCATAGACGGCGAAACCTATGAATTTACCCATATGTACCCTGGCTTTATTCAAGAAGCCTCGGGTGAAGGTAATGAGCAAGCCCGGCGGGCTTTCCATTTTGCCAATGAGGCGGAAAAAGTACACGCTGCATTGTACAAAAAAGCCCTGGAAGCTCTGGAGAAAAAAGAAAACCTCGATTATTACCTCTGTCCGGTATGCGGCTATATCCATGAGAATACCGCACCGGATAAATGCCCGATCTGCGGTGCCAACGGCAGTGCCTTTAAAAACGTAGGTTAACTTGCACCGGCTTTAAAGATTAAAAGGCCCTTCTAATTCCTGACTGGCTTAAATGTAAAGCAGGCTGTATGCAGCCTGCTTTGTTCGTTACATCTCCCTGATAATCCGGTAATCCGTGGTGCGCTGGGCCGGCCGAAACCCGGCATCTCTGATGCAACGCAGGATTTCCTCCAGTTTAACCCGGTAGGTGACTCCTGCTGCCCGCACAACATTTTCCTCCAGCATGGTACTGCCAAAATCGTTGGCTCCAAAACGCAAGGCCACCTGAGCCAGCTTGGCTCCCTGGGTCACCCAGGAAGCTTGCAGGTTTTTCACATTATCCAGCATTAATCTGGCCACTGCCAGGGTTTTTAGGTACTCAACGCCGGAAGCGGTTTCACCGCCCAGCCGGGTATTCTTGGGTTGAAAACTCCAGGGGATAAACGCCGTAAAGCCGCCGGTTTTGTCTTGAACCTCCCTCACCCGAACCATGTGCAAAATTCTTTCGGTAGGGGTTTCAATATGCCCGAACATCATGGTGGCAGTGGTTTTCATGCCCAGGCTGTGGGCAGTGGTCATAACCTCCATCCATTCTTCCCAGGTTATCTTATGCGGGCTGATGGCTTTACGCACCCGGTTATCCAGTATTTCGGCACCGCCGCCGGGCAGCGAGTCCAGGCCGGCCGCCTGCAATTGCTGTAATACCTGGCGCAAGGAGAGTCCTTCCTTTTTGGCAATATGCCAAATTTCCGGCGGGGAGAAAGAATGAATATGAATGTTATACCGCCGCTTGATGTCTTTAAGTAATTCTAAGTAGTAGTCCAGTCCCAGTTCTGGATGCAGGCCTCCCTGAATCAGCAGTTCGGTTCCTCCGGCAGCAATGGTTTCGTCAATTTTTTGATATAGTTCCTGACGAGCAATGATATAGGCATCCGGGGCATCCGGTTCCCGCCAGAAAGCGCAAAATCGGCACCGGCAACTGCAAACATTGGTATAGTTAATATTGCGGTCAATGATAAAGGTAACGCGGTTTTCCGGATGCATCCTTTGCCTGACGGCATCCGCCGCTGCCCCCAGGGCAAGCAGATCAGAAGAATTTAAGAGGGCAACGCCCTCTGCCACACTTAACCTTTCTCCTGCCACAGCCTTGGCCAATATTTCAGATATTTTAGGCATCTTCTTCACCCCAAACAGACAACCGCACCCGTTCCTCAATCAGACCGCTTTTATAACAGTAGTCATAATAGGTAAGCAGGGCCCTGCGATGATCTGCCTCAAATTCATTGTTTATGGTTTTAAAGTATTCCTCCAGGTACTCCAGCGGCATGCCGGTACGGCGTCTGCTTTTTTCCAGCAGTGCCGGCATGTTTTCTCCCGCTATGCGTTTGGCTTCCGCCAGCATGCCGCAAAGGGCCTGTACCTCTGCCGGGTATTCCCTGGCAAAATCCTTGCGCACTATCCATAAGGCATAGACCATTCTTTCGCCGGTAAATTGCTTCCAGACCTCTCCCAGGTCTGTTACATGATAAGGTAATTGTTCTTGCACAACCCTGAGATGCGCCCGCATGGCATCATCACCGATTAACAAGGCAGCGTCTCCTTCTGCCATCATGTTATCCAGATTCGGCGGCATGGTGACAAAATTAGCTTCTACATGATAATAGTGATCAAAAAGCACCTTTAACAGAGCCACTGCAGTGGCAGAAGAAGATGTCAGGCAAACCTTCTTGCCGTCCAACTCGGTAACAGAGTTATGGCTGAATAATAAAATGCTTTTCACCGGCCCGTCAGCACTTACCGATAACCGGGGCAAAATCATATACTTGTCAATATGCCTGGCATATTCAACAGATGATATAGAGGCTACCTCTAACCGGCCCGCAGAAAGCATTTGGTTTAACATGGTGGGCGGTCCCTTCACCAGCTCACCGTTAAAGGGCAGCAAACCTTCCTCAAAAGCATGGAAAACCGGTAAAGTGTTCAGGTAATCCACCTGCCCCAACCTTATTCTGGCCACTAAAAACCCTCCTCAATAACGTTATACAGGGTATCTCTTTCAACTGGTTCCTTGCCTGCCGACTTAATTAAATTTATCAATCTGCTTTTTGCCATCATTTGAGCTGTTGCCGCACCGGCTTCGTGAACAATTTTTTCTTCTACAACCGTGCCGTCTAAATCATCGGCACCAAAATGCAAAGCTACCTGGGCAATTTTGGGACCCAGCATTACCCAATAGGCTTTGATGTGATCAAAATTATCCAGCATCAACCTGGCAATGGCCAGGGTTTTTAAGTCATCAAAGCCGGTTGTCAAAGACAGGTTATGGTCAGCCAAAGCGGTATTCCGGGGGTGAAAGGCCAGCGGTATAAAGGCTAAAAATCCACCGGTCCGGTCCTGCAACAGGCGCAACTGAATCAGGTGATCTATTCTTTCTTCAATGGTTTCTACATGCCCGTAAAGCATGGTGGCATTAGTCTTCATCCCCAAACCATGAGCCGCTGCATGAACTTCCAACCAACGACGGGCACTGATTTTTTGGGAGCAAATAATATCCCGTACCCGCTGTGCAAAAATCTCGGCACCGCCACCGGGTAAAGAGTCCAGGCCGGCTTCCCGCAATGCCTTAATGACATCCGTCAGGGACATATTATGCAATGTTGCCAGGTAATCAATTTCCACCGCAGTAAAGGCCTTTATAGCGGCGTTGGGAGCCGCGGTACGGACACGCCGCAGCATAGCCAGGTAGTAATCCAGTTTAAGCTCCGGGTTAAGCCCGCCCACGATGTGTATTTCTGAAATTTTTAAACCGTGACACTCCCTGGCCTTGGCTTCCACTTCATCAAGGGACAAAGTATAAGCCCCCGGGTCTTCAGCTTTACGGCCAAAGGCGCAAAGCTGGCAAAGATTCTTGCAAACGTTGGTATGATTAATATGCCGGTTAACGTTAAAATAGGTTTTGTTACCGTTCTTGCGCGTTCTTACCAAGTTCGCCAGATAACCGATGAACAATAAATCAGGCGAACGATAAAGGCGGATGCCGTCTTCCCTGCTTAACCTTTCACCTGCTGTCACCTTTGCCTCGATATCTGCTAACTCATGGTTTGCCAAAAAAGTATGCATAACTTTCTCCTTTCCTTACCGGCCGCATTTCCGGTATTAAGGAAGCAATATGTCAGCTACCGTGCAAATAAACATCATCACACTTAAGGTACCGTTTAACTGGAAGAAGGCCACCCCGGTCCTGGAAAGATCCTCCGGAGTTACCAGGATATGTTGGTAGGCCAGCAAACCGCACGCTATAACCACGCCCATAAAATAAAACAGACCTAAATTCAACAACAGGCCCACCGCTAAAAAGCACAGGGGTGCCAGCACATGGACAATGGTAGAGATCCTGAGGGCATTCTTGATGCCAAACCGAGCCGGAATGGAAAAAATTCCTTCCCGCCGGTCAAAGTCATAATCATCACAGGCATAGATAATGTCAAAACCCGCCACCCATAGCAAAACGCCAATACCCAACAGGATGGGCGCCGGATGAAAACTGTCGGTAATGGCTACCCAGGCCCCCAAAGGAGCCAACCCCAAGGCAATACCACACCAAAAATGACAGGTCCAGGTAAATCTTTTGGTATATGAGTAAAAACTCAGGGCAAAAACTGCCACGGGAAATAATTTAAAGGCCAGCGGGCTTAAATTGTAGGCAGATACTGCCAGCAACCCAAAGGATAACAGTATATAAATCCATACCTCGGTTACTCCCAATAATCCTCTGGGCAGCGCTCGTCCCGCCGTACGGGGGTTTTTGGCATCAATGCGGCGATCCACCAATCTGTTAAAAGACATGGCAGCGGTCCGGGCCCCCACCATGGCTAAGGTAATCCAAATAATATGATGCGGGGCAGGAATCCGCTGTTCGGTTAACAATGCCCCGATATAGGCAAAGGGTAAAGCGAATACTGTATGCTCAAACTTAATCATCTGTAAAAAAATTTTTAGTTTAGAAGCCATACTCTTTCCACTTCCTGTCTACCAGGGCCTTAATATCCTCACTCATCACAATATCTGCCGGCCATTCCCGGGGATGACCCTCGGCCGGCCACTTTCTGGTGGCATCTATCCCCATTTTGGCCCCATAATAGGGGGTTGGCGAAGAATGATCCAGGGCATCCAGGGGGCCGTCTACAATTAATACATCTCGCCGGGCATCAATGTTATTAAAAACGCGCCAGGCCACCTCCGAAAGATTCTGAACGTCCACATGATCATCCACCACAACAATTAATTTGGCAAACATCATCTGTCCCATACCCCACAGGGCATTCATTACCTTTTTGGCATGGCCGGGATAGCGCTTTTTAATGGAAACGATAACACAGTTGTGAAACACGCCTTCCGGCGGCATGTTCATATCTACCACTTCCGGCAACTGCAAGCGCAACAATGGTAAAAAAGTTCTTTCAATGGCCTTGCCGATAAAATTATCCTCGATAGGGGGCTTGCCCACGATGGTTGCGGGGTAGATAGGCCGCTTGCGGTGCGTAATGCAGGTCAGGTGAAAGACCGGATAGTAATCAGCCAGCGAATAATAGCCGGTGTGGTCGCCAAAAGGTCCTTCCCAGCGGGTTTCTGCCGGATCAACATAACCCTCTAAAATGATCTCCGACCTGGCCGGCACTTCAATATCCACCGTTTCGCATTTTACCATTTCCACCGGTTCCTTGCGGATAAAGCCCGCCAACAGCATTTCATCTATACCCGGCGGCATGGGGGCAATGGCTGAGAAAATACAGGCCGGGTCAGCACCCAGGGCCACTGCTACTTCCAGCCGTTGCTTTTTGTTTTTTTGTTTGCGGTAGTTTTCCGCACCGTCTTTATGTTTGTGCCAGTGCATACCGGTGGTGGTTTCGTCGTATACCTGCATGCGATACATACCGACATTTCTTCTGCCGGTATCCGGATCTTTGGTAAACACCAAAGGCAGGGTAATAAAAGGACCGCCGTCCAGAGGCCAGCATTTAAGCACCGGCAACGCAGCCAGTGAAGGCTTATCTTTGATAATTACTTCTTTACACGGACCGGTGCGAACTGTTTTGGGAATAAATGAAGAAAGCTGAGCCAGCTTGGGTAAGGCTTTCAGTTTATCTATAAAACCGGTAGGCAGTTCGGGGGGCTGCAGAAACTCCATAATTTGCCGGCCGATATCATCCAGGTGGTTAACCTGCAGGGCCAGTTTCATGTGTTCCAAGGAACCCATCAGGTTAGTCACCACCGGCATGTCATAGCCCTTAACATTTTCAAACAGCAGGGTGGGACCGCCCATTTTGCAAACACGATCGGTAATTTCCGTAATTTCCAGGTCAACGCTGACCTCAGTGGTTATTCTTTTTAATAATCCTTTGTTTTCCAAGGTTTTTATATATTCACGCAAATCTTGATAGGCCACGTTTTATACACCATCCCATATAATGATTAAAGGGAAACGGTTTGACATCTTAATTTTTATTTGGTGCCTACATGCACCGCTACAATGCCGCCGGTCAGTTCATGGTATACGGCATCCCGCAGTCCGACCTGGGTAAAAATATCCCTGACCACAGACTGGTGGGGAAACATTTTCAAAGAATTGGGCAACCAGCGGTAAGGCCCGTCTTTGCCCACACCTAATTTGCCCAACAGAGGAACCAGTTGGTCAAAATATAAATAATACAGTTGTTTAAAGACGGGCGCACTGGGCTTAGCCAGCTCCAATGACACCACCCGGCCGCCGGGTCTTACCACCCGCCTCATTTCTGCAATACAACCCGCCACATCGGGAACATTTCTTAAAGCAAAGCCAATGGTGGCACAATCGAAAGTATTATCTGCAAAGGGCAGGCTCATGGCGTTGCCCTGAACCAGCTCAATATTATTTTTGTAAGGCGTTTTTTCAATATTGCGTACAGCCTGCGCCAACATGCTTTCACAAAAGTCCAAGCCGATCACCCGGCCGGTCTTTCCTGCAACCCTCGCCAGTTCGATGGACAACATGCCTGTACCACAGGCTACATCCAGTGCCACCCCCCCGGGCTGCAAACCGGTTTGCGACACCGCAAACCGCCGCCAATATTTATCCCGGTTAAAACTGAGGGTTGTATTCATTAAATCATAGCGGTGTGCGATGGCGGAAAATACCCCGTGCACAAACTCCTCTTTGCTTTTCCCGTTGTACTGCTGCACCGGCTGTCCCGCTCCCTTCTTATACAACCTTGCGAATGTCCTCCGTTAAAGACAAAGACCGCACCAGATATTCCAACATGGCTTTTTCCGGTCGATTGGGCAGTTGTTCCAATGCTGCCAAGGCTCTTTCAATATATTGTAAACCCAGGACGGACAGCATATTTTTTTGCCCCAGGCCGTAAACCATACCTAAATTTATACCATACTGGTACAGGTACTCCCGGTCGGTGTCCGGCGCCCCTGCCAGATGCCCGGCCAAGCGGGCCGCCCCCGCCATTAACTCGGCAGTTTCTAAGCGAACTATTTCCTGAACTAACTGGTGATTTTCTTCCAATGCATGAAGATGCCGCCGGCGCAAGATACCTCCCTCATGGATCAGGCCAATCATTTCCGCCAGGGGGCGCAGGTAGGGCAAAAGACCCGCTTGGCAGAGGGTGGTAAAAAACTTGCCGTACAGGTAATCGCCCACCAAAACCGGAAACTGGGTGCCGTCTCTGGGGTCCGGCCGATGGGATGGCACAACTGTTTCCGGAATGTTTTTATGAATCTGGGAAGCCATAAAAATAAACTGCACAATTGCGCCAAGGGAGATTACCTTGGCAGACCTGCAGTTATATAAGTTAGCAGCACTTAATACCAATGCTGGGCGTATAAAATTGTCTAAGGGGGAAAACTCCAAATGGGCATAGTCCCCCACATGCCCGGCTTTAATGAATAGATGTTGCGAAATATTATTGTGAATAATTTGAATATCTTCCCGGATGCTTGCGAAGACGTCGCCTGACATCAAAAAGCCCCCTTTTGGCGGTTAACTTATTAATACTTCGTTAAGCATAAGAAATTTCCTCCCTTTCCGTCCTGGAAAAAAGCCGCAAAAAAACTAACGAGCCTCGCTCCATCTTGCCGATGAGCCAGGCTCGTCAGTTCCCACTACTCTTGGTACTAATAAATATCCCTCCTATGAGTTTACGGCCACCAAACGCGGCGCCATTCCAGGCAGGATTCCTCTCTTAGTCTCCTGAGCAGCCATATCCTTAGCACCAAATTCTCTGGTTAAGAAATTGCATGCATCCCACGGATTTACGGTATCACCGCAGGTGAATACATCGACCGCAGCATAGCCTAATTCGGGCCATGTATGAATGGCAAGGTGGCTTTCGCTGATAACAACAACACCGCTAACACCCTGTGGACTAAACTTATGGAATACTACTTCACGGACCTCAGCCCCAGTTTCCAGAGCTGCGTTAACCATAATTTCCTCAACCTTCTTCACATCGTTGAGGATGTCAAATTCACAGCCATAGATTTCTGCCAAGACATGGCGGCCCAAAGGTTTCATTATAGTTATCCTCCTCCTTTAATTAATAAAATGTTGGTAATGACAGACCCGCCAAGACGGGCCGGCCATTCCAACCAAAATCCATTTTAACATAAACTTTTCCCATGTCAATAAAATTTTACGCAAATTTTGCCTCTAAATGCCGAATTTATTTATTTGCAACTTGATTCACTTGTTTGTTTAATTTAACTAAATATTCTGCTTTAAAACACAGGTTTTTCTCGCCCGGACATCATAATCTGCCGCCTTATATCCTTATATATTAGTAGTCCGGTTATTTTATAGTATGTCTATGATCGGCCGTTTGTTCTGTCAGCACCAGATAAACCAACGGCGGTGCCCCGAAAATCATGGTTGTGGCAGCAGCCACCACGCCGGAATCATTAACCAGAAAAGCTACAATGGCACCGGCTACCACACCAATAAAGCCTTTAAAAAGATAAGGATATTTTACCCGGATGTTCTCCATGACACCCCTGGGACGGTAAAACAGCAAAGCCAACACCCCTAAGCTGGCCAACAGCACTCTGCTCCATACGGTGTAGCGCAGCAGTTTCATATTCATGGCCCACTTGCGTTGGATAATATCAATAGCTTGGGCAGGCCCTGACTGCAGGATCAAAGATGCGGTGGTTCCCATATGGGAACGCATATCCGGCGGCCTGGTAAGATCAAAAGCAATAAACCCGCTCACTGCCAGCACCACCGCCAGACCTACCAGCAACAGGGTGCGCAGCCGGAAACGTACTCCTGCCAACAACAGAAAAGTAACCAGCAGGGCCGATGAGGCAGCAATGGTTCCTCCCACATTGGTGCCAATATTGGGGGCAGCCATGGCATAAATTGTTACCAGAAACAGCAACCCGCCGGCGGCAATCAAGGGCCGGCGCCATTTTGACCAGTATTGGATGGCTGCGGTGGTGCCAATAATCACAGAACCGATCAGCACACCCATATATTCGTTGCCAATACCGTAAAACCGCGCCCCTACAATGGGATCGTAACCCAGCAGAGACTGCTTTTGCAAGAACGAACCGTTTAGCAAATCCATTAAAATGGCAGCGGCGCTGGTGATGCAAATAAAAATAAACGGATCCAGGCCGGTTTTTTTATTTACCAGGATGGCTGAGGCGGCAATCAGCAGGGTGGTTAAGATAAGCATCAGGGCCATCACGGCCACCGATTGTCGAGGCAGCAGCGGCATTAACAGTTCTGCCAGAGGCACAGCCATGACCACCAGCAAAAAGGGTTTTATCAACTCTGCTATATGGCGTTTAAAGAAAATACCGTACAATGCTGTAAACAGCACAAACAACTGTACCAAAACATAGGCTGACTGCAGCGGCGGCCTGGCCTGGTATGTGGTCACCAGCTGCCGGTTCAGGTCAATTAAATAGTCCAATCCATTTTCCTTCAATTGCAAGCCGGAAGCCAGCAGCGGCCTGCCCGACATGCCCACTGCCGGCGGCAGACCCAAATACTTCAAAACGGTAGGAGCGATGTCAGTATTCATAATAATGCCGTCCCGTTTGGTGGTGCCTGAGGTTAACAAACTGCCCGCCGGCAAACCGGGCCCGACGGCGATAACGGGGGTGAGATTTTTATTTTCCTTGACGGCTTCAGCCGTGGGCGTAGGGGTAATAACCAGCAAAACCTCTCTGGTGAAATCCATTTGCCCGGCTAATTTGCCCACAAACCGATCAATGCCGGCCAGCACTTCTGCTCTTTGTCTGCCATAAGCAAAATCCGTGGCTTTGTCCTTTTCTTCGTAAAGCCGGGTGCTGTCACCGGTTTCGATCACTATCAGGGAAGCCCCTTTGTTCCGGTATTCATTAAATTTTTTAAGCACCTCGGCAAAATTAGTACGGTAGAACCCCAGGCCGGTAGGATATGGCAGCAAAATAGTTTCATCAACGCAACCCATATCAGTTAACCCTTGGCTGTCCATAGAAATGGCAGTGGCCAACCGCCGGGTAACCCCCGGGGTATCGGCATTGCCAAGCACCGCCGTTTTAAGGCCTGCCGTATGCAAAGCCTGCCCCAAAGCGCCTGGTACAGCAGGATAAGGCAGGTTATTATTGGTACGCATCAGCTTACCCACAGCCAGCTGGACAACCGCCTGGGGCGGCGCCTGCCAGCCCGTACGCCGAAAATATTCATTGGCTGCCGTAGTATCTGCTACATGTTCAGAGGCATTAAAACCGTTATTTGCTTCTCCCACACCGATTAAGTGGGCTCCCCCGCCAATCGTCGCATAGGTATGTTCTGAATAAATACCGGCACCGGTATTATTGTTTAATAACCCTACCGAGCCGCCGGTAGCCAGGGACTTTATTTCAGGCAAGTAATTATCGGCAAAATCATCCACGGTTAATTTATCAATAATCACCATAACAACCCGCTCTGCCCGGGCGGTGTCCGCCGCTCCGGCGGCCTGCACCAGGCACACCAGGCTGAGTATAAGAAAAGTTAAAAAACCGGCAGCTCTGTGCCAGAGTGAACCAGCCAACTACATATCCCTCCAAGTCTGTCAGCAAATCAAATGAGCTTCTTATCTGCTAATAACTCATAATATAAGGTCATGGTTTTTTCTACCATGTTTTGCACGGTAAACTTTTCTTGCACGTATTTCTGTCCGTTATTGCCCAGCCTCTGCAAGCGATCCCTTTCTCCAATCAGTTCTGCCAGAGCCACTGCCAGCGCTTCCGGATCCTTCGGCGCCACCAGCAGTCCGGTTTTCCCTTCCACAATGGCTTCCGGTACCCCGCCAACCCGGGTTGCAACCACCGGCTTGCCGGCAGCCATGGCTTCCAAAATTGTTAAGGGTAGGCCCTCGGTAACCGAAGGCAGTACAAAAATGTCCAGTAACGCCATGATTTCTGCAATATCATCCCGCTGCCCGGCAAAAATAACCCTTCCCTGTAATCCCAGCTCGCAAGCCTCCTGTTTTAACTCATCGGCCAGGGGGCCGTCACCTACCACCAGAAAATTCACTTGATAATCTTTTAACAGAGAGGCTGCTTTCAAAAAATAGCTGACGCCCTTTTGGGGTGCCAGACGGGCAACGGTACCCACCAGTTGCCCCAATTCCGGAATATTGAGCCGGCGCCGCACCGTTTTTACATCCACCTTGGTATTAAACCGGTCAGTCTCAATGCCGTTATAAATGGTGGTTATTTGTTTGGCAGGCAGGCCCTCCATTTCCATTAGCTCCTGTTTTAAGGCATCCGAAACGGTAATAATTTTATCGGTAAACCTGGCCAGCAACCGCTCCACCCGCGCAAATAATTTTTTCTTCCAGGCCGGCCATGCCTCATAAAAAATACTGTTATGAGCCGTAAAAACAATTACCGGCGTACCGGCCAACAGAGCCGCCAAACGACCCACCAGTGCTCCTTTGGAACTATGGGCATGTAGAACGGTGGTGCCGGATTGATGCAAATATTTAACTAAACTGCGAACCGCTGCATAATCCCTGGTTGGTGAAAGTTCTCCCACCAGCGGGATGGGTATGGTTTTAATTCCCCGGGCAACCAGCTCGTCCCATAAGACGGTATTGGGCGGGCAGGCCACTGTCATATCAAACCTTTTTTTATCTGCGTATTTTACCAGATTGATCAGGTGGTTTTTCATACCCCCTGCAGCGGGTCTTACCACATGCAATATTTTTATTTTAGACAACCGGTTTCACCCCTGCAAATGTATATCTTCCCCCGAAATAAGCAAGTGTATGCATCCCAGTTTATTCGCCATAACTTGTTCTTTCACCTGCCCCCCAAAAAGAAAAAGCGGTGAAACACCGCCCCATACTTACAAAGGTTGAATAACTATGACGAGGGGGTTTTATGTTCCCCTGCCAGCCACAGCACTTGATCAGCGGCGGGCCGTTTGAGGCAACCGGTGGCGACCGTAGCGAATTAACGTGCTGTCGGTGTGCAGACCGGCACAAAAGGGGATCATAAAACACCGTTAAAATTTATCGTAGCTTGTCAGCAGTCAGACGGCCGCCACCAGGGCGGCCGGACGGTTGTTAGCTGATTTTAATGGCTTCCGTGGGGCAGCCATCGGCTGCTTCTCTGGCTTGATCTTCCTGTCCCTCCGGTACCTCATCCACAATGGCGTGGGCCTTTTCCTCATCATTCCAATCAAAAACCTCGGGACATACATCAATGCAGGCACCACAGCTGATACATAGATCTTGATCTACCACTGCTTTCATGGTTACACCTCCGTTTAATTTAACAGCCTTATTTTTCCTGCCAATATCGCAAATTATGCCCTCGATCGATATTTTTTATTACCGTCCGGGGAATTATGGCAGTATTTTACCTGGCCGGTAAAAAGATTAAGAGAACGCTTATTATTGTATGCCGGGTGATGGTTTTTTTCTTCAACAATAATTAACTCCTTATGCACAGTCAGCTTTATTTGGGCCTTGCGTCTGGTCAGGGCCGCCGAAAGGCCATCAATTAATTTTACCATCCTTAACATGGGCAGCAAATACCTGGGAAAGGAAGCTGGCAGCTCATCCTCGGCATGATGGTGGTAACGGATCAGCGTGCACATATCCGGCGGCTTTTGGTAGATGTGTTGGGCAATTTCAGCACTCCGCCCGGCATGAAGCTTGCTGTCTTCAAACACTTCCGCTGCAATTACCCGCTGGCCCACAGCAAGATCCGGCTGGGATTTGCCAATATCGTGAAAAATTAAGGTCTGTACCAGCAAATCTTTATCAATACCTAATATGCTCATGGCACCTTCCCGATGCAAATCTCCCGCAATCTTTAAGGCATTAACCACATGTCGGTAGCCACCGTCCTGAATAATTTCGGTTATGGTAATCTCTCCTTGATCCGGGTTATAAGTATCTACATATTCTGGCGTATTTTTTAATTTGTATTCCACTTTGGAATTAGGCAGTGTCAAGGCAAAGGCAGCATCCAACTCCTGCCCCATTTTAATAATTTCTTCTTCTAATTTTTTTCGTTTGGTAATATCGGTAAAAGTTATCAGGTAATATTTTAGGTTATTCAACATGACGGGATGATAGTTGGTCAGGTAACATCGCTTGGTTAAATCCGAATACCTTTCTACCCCGATTTTTTCTACATTGTGAGCCATAACTTCAAACATGGGAGAGGTTTTTCGGTATTCCTCCGCAGAAACGCTGAAGAAGGTGCTGAAAATTTCTGTAAAATGCTTGTCCAAAAGGTGCTGTGTATCCCTTTCCAGCATATGACCCACTGTTTTGTTTAAATAACATATTTTACCCTGTTCATCCAGTAATATTACACCAATGTCCATGGCATTAAAGAGAAGATCTAGGGGAAAGCTGTTCAGTTCCGGTTGAAGCGCCTTCTTTATATCACAAAGCGTTCCCTGGGCACACAATCTACCCACCCCCTAGTTTTCAGAATATTATTTTTTATTATACAATAACTTTTGCCAAGGTGCAGACATTGTAAGAAAATAGTTATCTTTAGCAGAAAACTTTCATAAATTCAAGGTGCATGACACATCTCTGAGGTTGACAAACCCCTGGTGACGGTTAATTAAATTCGTCCTGCGCCCTAATAGCGTTCCCTGCCGGTATCTGTTCTTTTTTCTTCATCCAACCCCACGGCAGCAAACAGTTCCTTAAATTTTAAAAAATCTTCCACACTCATAACTTCCGAATTTGAATAAAATATACGTCCGGCATTGTTTACGGCTCCCCAGGTCACTTTGACAATATCTTTATCTAAGCCCCGGGTGGTTTGGGTTTTAATAAACAGTTTTACCGTCATATGTATTCCCCCGTAGCATGATCCTTTAATAGAATATGGCTGGTTAAATTATAACAAAGTTTTTTCTTTGTTACCGGAAAAATGTTAAACCTGGCAAATTAAGTTGTTTGCTGTTTCCTGTCTTAAATTAAAAAGAAGAACGGCAAAACCGCTCTTCTTTAAGAGTGTTACTTGTGGCAATCGCTGGAGATGCTGCCGCAGTCTTCAGTGAGGCTGCTGCAGGCATCCGGACATTCTTCGGTACAGCTGGATGTCATTTTCTCCAGTTCTTCCCGAGCCCTGACCGTCCGTTTTTCTTTTGCCATTAATGTAACACCTCCCGTACATATTGTGTACATTCCCGGCCTGATCACTCCCGGAAACATCATCCAAAAACAAACCCCGGCTGTTTGCGGCATGCTATGAACCATATTCATGAGCAGGAAAGTTTAATTCTTGCATAAAAAATTCTTGATAACCTTGCCGGGCCGCCAGTTCCAGGTGTTTAAAACGTTGACTTAAACTTACCGCTTTTTCCCGGGCCGCATAAGAAAGCAGCATTTGACATGCCCCTGCGCCGGCCGCATTGCCTACTTGGCGAATCCGGCCCGGCTCCGGCTCACCCAGCAGGCCAATCCTTAACGCATTGGACGGGTTTAAATAATTGCCAAACCCACCGGCCAGCCACATAACGTCCAGTTGGCGGGGAGTCAGACCGGCTTCCGCCAACACCGCCTTAATGCCTGCCGCCACCGCAGCCTTGGCCAGCTGAACCTGTCGAATGTCGCGCTGGTCCAGAAAAACATTGTCAGCCAGCAAAAACCGCTTGTTTTGTCCGGCCGGCTGCAGTTTTTGTTTAATTTTAAAAGAAACCACCGGCGGCACCTCTTTAACTTCCACCAGACGGCCGCTTCTATCAAGCAGGCGCAAGCGCAGCATTTCTGCCACCGCATCCACCAAGCCGGAACCGCATAAGCCTATTGGCTTAGTATCCCCGATCACTTGCAGGCGAACGTCATAATCCATGGTGACCTGGCAGACGGCCCCCCTGGTGGCCGGCATGCCGCACTGAATATTACCACCTTCAAAGGCCGGTCCCGCCGGCACGGAGGCAGCCAGCAGCAACGGGCCGTTCTGCAAAAGGATCTCTCCGTTAGTGCCAATATCTACCACCATGCCGGTCTCATTAGACGGTCGGTCGAAACCCTGAGCCAGGGCGGCCGCCAGAGCATCCGAACCAACAAAGCCGCCGATCAGAGGCGGCAAATAACACACCGCCTCAGCCGCAGCTGTTAAACCCAGGTCACCGGCATGGCAATACCAGGGGCCGCCGGCTGCCGGCTGAAACGGTGCCACCGCCAACCCCCGAACCGGCAGATTCAGTAATAAATGAATCATGGCCGTGTTGCCGACTATAACTATTTCTTTAATATCCCCGCACTGCACTTGCGCCAGCCGGCTGCAGTTTAAGATCAACTGATCCAGGCTGTGGCTTAAAGCTTGCCGCAGCTGCCGGTATGCCGCTTCGCCCTGCAGGGCGTGGGCCAGGCGGGAAAGTACATCCGCCCCGTATGTCAGCTGACCGTTCACCCCGGCGGCTGTTGCCAACCGTAGCCCGCCGGTCAGGTCGTATAAATATCCCACCATGGTGGTGGTACCCAAGTCAACCGCCAAACCAAGCAGCCGTCCCCGGGTGGCGGCTCCCTCCAGCTTCAGGCCAGCCCGGTGCTTAAGCACACCGTCTTTCCAATAAACAGCCGGCGCCAATTCCTCCCGGGGAGCCTGTGCCTGTTCTAAAATAATTAAAGGGTCAGCGGGCAATTCTATTTGTACGGACCGGGTAATTGTTGTTTGGCAGGCGGGTACATATTGGGGAGTTTGTTGGTCCGGGCCGGGAGTCATTTTAACCAGACATTTGCCGCAACGCCCGCTGCCCCCGCAGGGTGCCGGCAGGTTTACCCCGGCCAGCCGGGCAGCTTCCAGAACGGTTAAGCCGGGCGTTACTTCCAGGCTGCACGAGCCAGGTACAAAGGTAACAATTATTTTGGGGGACGCCAAGCAATCAACTCCGTTTTTTTTTATAAGCCGACCAGGCCTTTCGCTACGCTTACGGCTTCCACCGCATCCACCGCATAGCCGTCGGCGCCAATCTCCCGGGCATACTGGGCGGTAACCGCCGCTCCTCCCACCATCACTTTAAAGTTTAAACCTTGCTCCTTAACCCGCTTTATTAAATCTGCCATGTGAACCATGGTAGTAGTCATCAAAGCGCTCAGCCCGATGATTTGGGCCTGGTGCTGTTTAGCAGCCGCAATAATATCTTCATTATCTACGTTCTTGCCCAAATCAATAACTTCAAAGCCATGGTTAGCCAGCATCACAGATACAATATTTTTACCGATATCATGGATGTCTCCCTTGACGGTGGCCAGTATCACTGTGCCGACCCTTTTCGACGGGCCCTTGGCCAGTTCAGGCCGCAGCCGGGCAAAACTTTTGGTCATGGTTTCGCCGGCCATCATTAATTGCGGCAAGAAATACTGCCCGGCGCCATACCGGCGTCCCACTTCTTCAATACCTGGAATTAATGCTTTATCCAACATTTCCATGGGACTTAGTCCCTCTGCCAGGGCATTTTCAATATATGCTACAATATTATCTTTATCACCGGACAGCACTGCCTGGTATAAAACCTCCAGCGGAGTAGCGGCAGCTTGTACCGCCGGCTGCGGGGTTACCTGAATACCGGCCGCCTCTTGTGCATGGGCAATGTAACCGGCTGCCTGGGGGTCCCGTCCGGTGAGCACCGCAGCAGCCCGCAGGGTTTCCATCATCCGCTGTTCCTGGGGATTTAATATGGCTGCATCCAGACCCGCTGCCAGCGCCATGGCAAAAAATGCCGCATTGATCAGCCCGCGGTTGGGCAAGCCAAAGGACACATTGCTTACTCCCAGACTGGTGGTAAGGCCAAGCTCTTTTTTTACCAGACTAATGGCCTTGAGAGTTTCCGGTACCCCTGCGGGCTGGGCACTGACTGTCAGCACCAAACAATCTATCATTAAATCGCTTCTGGGTATTCCCATAGCCTCAACCCGCTCCACCAGCCGCCGGGCTACCGCCAGACGTTCCTCGGCGGTGGCGGGAATACCCCCTTCGTCCAGGGTAAGGCCAATAAGGGCCGCCCCGTATCGTTTAGCCAGGGGCAAAATGGTTTGCAGGCTTTTTTCTTCTCCGTTAATCGAGTTTATAATGGCCTTACCATGATATATTTTGAGAGCCTTTTCAATAACCGCCGGATCAGTGCTGTCAATACACAAGGGAGCATCCACCAGCACCTGAACCGCCTGGACAGCCCGTTCCATAGCGGCCACCTGGTCTACCCCCCCGACCCCCACGTTGACATCCAGTATGGCAGCGCCCGCGGCCACCTGGGCCAGGGCATCCCGGCGGGTAATTTCGGTCTTGCCCTCTCTTATTTCTGCCTGCAGAGCCTTTTTGCCGGTGGGGTTAAGGCGTTCCCCTACGGCCACCGGCATAGCCTGCGGGTGAACAGTTACGGTCTTAACCCGGCTGGCCACCCGCAAACCAAAATCCCTGTTGCGCTCCTTGAGGGGCAACCCCTTAACGCTTTGCTGAATGGCTTTAATGTGTTCCGGGGTAGTACCGCAGCACCCCCCCAGCAGGGAGGCGCCAAAAGCCACAAACCGGGCTGCAAACTCAGCCATCGTAGCCGGCGTTTCCCGGAAAACCGTGCGGCCTTCCACCATTTCCGGCATGCCGGCATTGGGTGAAACTAACACCGGCAGGTTAGTGCTTTGGGTAAGCTGCTGCACTACCGGCACCAGTTCCCGGGGACCCACCGAACAATTGACGCCAATGGCCGCTACTCCAAGCCTCTCCACCACTACCGCCGCTGTTTCCGGGTCAGTACCCGTAAAGGTACGGCCGGTTTCGTCGAAGGTAAAACTGGCCACCACCGGCACCGGACCGGCATCTGCCGCAGCAATCAGGGCCGCCCGCATCTCGCCTATATCACCGAAGGTTTCAAAAAGAATTAAATCCACCCCTGCCTCTACCAGGGCCCGGCACTGTTCATAAAACTGCTCATAGGCCTCATCAAAAGTCATGGTGCCCAGAGGCTGCAAGAATTTGCCCAGGGGGCCCACCGAACCCGCCACCATCGCTCCGTAAGGCCGGGCAGCTTCCTTGGCTAAACTTACCGCGGCCAAGTTGATCTCCCGCACCAGGTGGTCCAGGCCGTAATCTGCCAGTTTCAACCTGATGGCACCAAATGTATTGGTGGTGATAATATCGGCACCGGCAGCCAAATATAATTTATGAACCTCTTGCACCGAGGCCGGACGGCTAAGATTCCATTCCTCCGGACACCACCCGGCCGGCAACCCCAGTTGCTGCAGCAGGGTACCCATTGCGCCGTCAACCACCAAGATTTCTCTTTTAATTCTTTCCCTAAAAGACAAGTTCGCTCTCTCCTTCTGCATTGGCTTGCCGCATGCGACAATTTGTCATCTGACAGGACTGACATTTTACCTGTTTTTGAGTTGGCCGGGGGCACCACCCCACCATAAAACAAAGGGACTTTGCCGGCTGCATTTGATAATATTCATTGCAGGCAACAGCAATTTGTTCTGCCCCTGACATTTGCAAAAACAAGGGCAGGCAATCCATTGGCAGGCCCCGGTAGCCCGGACCAAGCCGGGGGGCAGGAAATAAACCCTTACTTCTTTGCCGGCCGGCCAACAGTCTGACCACTCGCCGGGCAGCTTCCTCCACGGCGGCCGTTCCTACAGCATCCAACAGAACGGCATCCGCCGCCAGGCCCTGGCTAAACAAGCCGGTCACTTCTTTCTCGATAGTTTCTCCCACCGTTACAGTTACCACGCTGGCCGTGCTACAATTTTCAAGATAAGAGCCTGGCCAGGGCAGGTTAAATGAAGCTTCCCGGCGATACAGGGTGGCACCGTCCGGCGCCAGCTGCATGTGAGCGGCTACCGCAGCCGGCTGCATTAAGCATTTGCCCAGGTTAATCATCTCCTGCACCCGGGCCAGCCAGCGCGGCTCAACAGGTTGTTTGTTCCCCACTCCCAGGCAGGCCGCCACCTGCTGCGGTTGTAGGTCTAAAGGTATGTGAGGCAACAGCATAATAACCTCCGGCAAGGAAAACAAAAACGCCCAATAAGGGCGTAAGGTGTTAAAAATAACTCCATGGCGCACCTTATCTCTCAGGAACTAATCCTGCAGGAGTTGGCACCGCCGCCAGAAATAGGCCGGTTGCCGGGCTTCATTGGGCCAGTCCCTCCACCACTCTTGATAAGACTTTTAATATTTTTTATTTAATGGTAATTTACATGAAAGTATTTCTTTCGTCAAGAGTTTCCTTGCAGCAAGCAGCCGCTGACTCACCTGCCACATAGCCGGTGCTGAAAGCCACCTGCATATTATAGCCGCCCGTATGGGCATCCACGTCCAATACCTCGCCGGCCAAAAACAAACCTTTAATAAGACGGGAACCCATGGTTCGCGGGTCAATTTCTTTAATATTGATGCCGCCGCCTGTTACGGTTGCCTCGGCCAGGGGGCGGGTGCCGGTAATCTGCAGCGGCAACTTTTTCACTAAGGCCAGAAGCCTTTGGCAGGCGCCTTTGTCAACCTGTCCCCAGGTGGCGTCCGGGCTGATATCGGCCAGCTTGACCAGTACCCTGGCCAAACGTTCCGGCAGCCAGTCGGCCAGCAGATTTTTTAAAGAGCGCCGGTCGCCTTCTTGCACCCTTTGCAGCAGGCGCTTGGCCAGCAGATCCGGAGATTGGTCAGGTAAAATATCCATTTCCCCTTTGAGCATCACACCCGGCTGCCGCTGCTGCGCCAGTGCTACGGCCCGCCCCAGCCGCAAGGCGGCGGGACCGGACAAACCCCAGTGGGTAAAAATAACATCTCCCTGTTCGGCAGCCATTACTTTTCCCCCACTATTGTATAAGACTATCTTCACACCGGACAAACTAACGCCCTGTACCTGTCGTTCGGTAATCCAGGCGTCGTTGCAGGTAACAGCCACCGCAGCCGGAAACAGTTCGGTAATGTTGTGTCCCCACCGGCGGGCCATGGCATATCCTTCACCGGTACTGCCGGTATGCGGGTAAGACATGCCGCCGGTGGCCAGCACCACCGCTCCCGCCCGAAAGGTGTGAGAGCCCGCTTGTACGCCCAGGCAACGCCGGTCTTTGACTAACAGACCGTCCACTTGGCTTTTGTACCGCACGGTTACCCCCTGCTGCCGTAAATACTGCTCCAAGGCCTGCACCACCTGACCGGCCCGGTCACTGACCGGAAACACCCGGCCCTGGTCTTCCACCTTGGTGGGAACACCCAACTTTAGCAAAAAATGCCGCAAATCCTGGGGGTAAACCGGTGTAAAGCACTGTAAACAAATTTCCCGTTACCCGGAATATTGGCTATGACGGTCTGGATATCCGTGTCATTGGTTAGGTTGCAGCGGCCGCCGCCGGTAATTAACATTTTCTCGTATAACTTCGTATAATGTATGCTATACGAAGTTATTACGATAAGACTATCTTCACACCGGACAAACTAACGCCCTGTACCTGTCGTTCGGTAATCCAGGCGTCGTTGCAGGTAACAGCCACCGCAGCCGGAAACAGTTCGGTAATGTTGTGTCCCCACCGGCGGGCCATGGCATATCCTTCACCGGTACTGCCGGTATGCGGGTAAGACATGCCGCCGGTGGCCAGCACCACCGCTCCCGCCCGAAAGGTGTGAGAGCCCGCTTGTACGCCCAGGCAACGCCGGTCTTTGACTAACAGACCGTCCACTTGGCTTTTGTACCGCACGGTTACCCCCTGCTGCCGTAAATACTGCTCCAAGGCCTGCACCACCTGACCGGCCCGGTCACTGACCGGAAACACCCGGCCCTGGTCTTCCACCTTGGTGGGAACACCCAACTTTAGCAAAAAATGCCGCAAATCCTGGGGGGTAAACCGGTGTAAAGCACTGTAAACAAATTTCCCGTTACCCGGAATATTGGCTATGACGGTCTGGATATCCGTGTCATTGGTTAGGTTGCAGCGGCCGCCGCCGGTAATTAACATTTTCTTCCCTAAGCAATCATTTTTTTCCAGCAAGCACACCTGCACTCCCAGGGCGGCGGCCCTGGCGGCAGCCATCATGCCGGCAGGCCCGCCGCCAATTACAATAACGCCGTTCTCTTGCATTACGCTGTACAACTCCTATGCAGCTATAAAAAACAACCCCGGGCAGCCGGGGAAACACTGATTCGTGCCGGCAGACCGGGCAACCTTAGACATTAAATCTAAAGTTAATAATATCCCCGTCCTGCACTATATATTCTTTACCTTCCAGGCGCAGCAAACCCTTCTCGCGGGCTTTGGCCAGGGAACCCGCCGCTGCCAAATCGTCAAAGGCCACCACCTCGGCCCGGATAAAACCGCGCTCAATATCTGAGTGGATTTTGCCGGCTGCTCTTTTGGCATCCGTATGGCGCTTAATAGTCCAGGCCCTTACTTCGTCCTCCCCGGCTGTTAGAAAAGAAATTAAACCCAAGTAATCGTATACCGCTTTGGCCAGGCGCTCAATACCCGTTTCCGCAAGACCCAGGTCCTCCATAAACATGGCCCGATCCTCGGCCGGCAGCTGGCTGATTTCCATTTCCAGGCGGCCGCAAATTTCCAGCACAGGCATTCCCTTATCGGCGGCATACTTGGTTACTTCTTCCTTACCGGGATAACTGCCCTGCCGAAATTGTTCTTCATCAATATTTATTACCAGCATCATCGGCTTTTCGGTTAAAAAGGCGTAGTTTCTCAGGGTGTGTTTTTCTTCTTCGGTAAGCCCCAGGCTGCTGATGGGTAGTTCATCCTCCAGAGCCGCCAGGCATTTTTTTAACACTTCCAGCTCAAAGGCATTTTCTTTAGTAATCTTTTTGCCCGACTGTATTCTTTGAATTCTTTTTTCCACTAAATCCATATCCGCCAGCAAAATTTCCACGGCAATAGTTTCAATATCCCGCAGGGGATTAATTTCATCTTCCACATGGGGTACATCCGGATTGGCAAAAGCTCTTACCACATGCACCAGCAAATCGGCATGGCGGATAGCACTTAAAAACTGGTTGCCCACTCCCTTGCCTTCGCTGGCCCCCCGCACCAGACCGGGCACTTCACTGAACTGAATTTGGGCATAGGTAGTCTTGCGGGGCTTATACATATCCGCTAAAAATTCTATCCTCTTATCAGGCACCCGGGCGGCTGCCGTAACGGTTTCGGTTTTGCCGCTGAGAAAATTTGAAGTTTCCAGGTTGGAGTTGGTTAATAAATTAAAAATGGTTGTTTTTCCTACCATGGGTAGGCCAATAATACCGGTGGTCAGGTTGGTTGACACGTTTCTATCACCTCTGCTATTTCATTACGACAGGATTTTATCACATTCGGCGCGGCTTTACCACTCTGCATTAAAATAACCCGCATCACCGGGCCGGTGATACGGGTTATTTTAAAAGCCTTAGTAGTTTTCGCAAAGGATTTCATAGTGGGCCTGCGGGTGGGCACAGGCCGGGCAAACCTTGGGTGCCTCTTGCCCCTTATGCACATAGCCGCAATTCCGGCACTTCCATTTTACTGCCTCATCACGTTTAAAGACTTTGCCTTCTTCGATATTCTTTAACAGGGCCAGGAAGCGTTTTTCGTGTTCCTCCTCCACTTCGCCGATTTCCCGGAAAACATCCGCAATTTCCGGAAAACCTTCTTCCCTGGCCACCTGCTCAAATTCTTTGTACATACTGGTATATTCATAGTTTTCCCCGGCAGCAGCCTCTTTAAGGTGGGTTTTGGTATCTGTAATACCATTAAGGAATTTAAACAGTCTTTTGGCATGTTCTTTTTCGTTATCCGCAGTTTCTAAAAAGATAGCGGCGATTTGTTCATAACCTTCCTTTTTGGCCACACCGGCCCAGTAAGTGTATTTGTTCCGCGCTTGGCTTTCACCTGCAAAGGCTGCCTTAAGATTTGCTTCGGTTTTGGTTCCTTTTAAATTCATAATATGCCTCCTTCTTATACGTTTGTTGTGAATAACCGGTTATTTCTGCAACCAGGTGTTTTTTCCCTTTATGTTCATGGTGATTTAAGAATTTGTTCATTATTATGTCATAAGTTTCTATGTTTAACAGGCAGCCCACGGATACACGCCTTACATATCTTCCTTGTCCTTAAATACCTTCTTAAACCAGATGCTATGGCGGTGTTTGGCGTAGTTCAGGTCAATCTTACCGGTAAACATACCCGGCAGCAGCGCCCGGTTTTCCTTAAACAGAAAGGCAGCCAGGTGCCCCACGATACCTGCCACCAGCAGTATGCTGGCCAGCGTATGGAAATTATTTGTCCACACGATCAAGGCCGCGGGCATATCCACCCGGGGTAAATTCTTTAGCATCTTTACTATCCCTGTAATAATAATCACCAGCAAGTTGCCGCCGATAAAAGCATAGGCCAATCTTTGCTCGGCCAGGTATTTATCGCTGGGGGGCTCCGGTTTTTTAAGAAGCATGGCTTTAATTATCTCATAGGAAGCTTTAACATCGCCACGCCGGGGCATGATATCGTACTCTCGGCGCAGAACATGGTAAACAATATGATACGCAACGGCCAACATAAGAACAGCCGCTGCCAGGTAATGAATTACCAGGGTTATTGAATAATCTGCCGTCCAGCCAAGGCCGGGCAGATCAGCAATTTTATAACGCTTATACATGGGCATTTGGCCAAAACCGGTGACAATTAACAAAAAGGTGGACAGCGCTACGGTCCAGTGCACAAACAAGACCGGAAAACCATGTCTTTTTATTTTTTTCCCCATTATTATTCACCGCCCCTCATCTTTTGGTAGGCCGTAAAGCCCGCCAGGAAAGCTCCTGCCACCGGAGCTGCCAGGGCACTGAGCAGTAAACCGTTGGCTGTATCCAAGAAATTACCGACCTTTACCGGCATTAAAGGATAGCCGGTAGCGGAGGGAGCAAATTTGCGGCTTTTTTCCTCTTGTAAGGCCTGATGAATTTTCTCAAAGGGTACCGGCGCCACATAAAATGTTGAAGTACCCCCGTTTTCGGCATCCCCATACAGGTAGCCGTTAATTTCCTTAGCTCTTTTTCGGGCAAGCTCTTTCATTTCTTTTTTCAAACCGAAATAAATGGCACCTTGCGGGCAGGCTTCCACACAGGCCGGTTTTTGGCCAACCTTAATCCGGTCGTAACAAAGGTCGCATTTATACATCACCCCGGCCCCCAGGTAGCGGGGAGCCATTTTCATGTACAAGCCTACCCCGGCCTGCCGGGCCGGTATACCCCAGGGACAAACATCCCGGCATTTGGCGCCGCCCAGACACAAATCCTTGTTGATTAAGGTAACTCCCTCTGCGGTTTTATACTGGGCTCCAAAGGGGCACAGGTTGGCACAGGGGGGATTTTCACAGTGCATACAGCGTCGCGGGATTGATACTGTTATTTCTTTACCCGCATGAACCACCTTTACTTTTTGCACAAAAAGCCAATTGTAGGGGGTCAGCCGATCCGTTAAATGTTTTTTATCCTGCCAGTCTTCTTTTTTATTTTTGTTGGGCCAGTAATAAGGAATCTCCTGTGAGGGTACCGGGTTGGGGTATTTGGCCTGATTTTCAGCCCGGCAGGCGGCGACACAGGCAGGGATGCTTTGCCCCGCGCAGCCGTTGCATTGGGATAAATCGATAAACGTTCCCACCGATCCTTCGACACCTTTAGCAGCGGCTGCTGCAGGCTTATGAAAACCATACAGGACAGCGCTTCCCGCCACTCCGCCGGCAACGGAGCGCTTAATAAATTCACGCCTTGACAAACCGGCCATGCAGATCATCTCCCTTCTATACCCATACGGGTATATGTATTTAAAACAAACATAGCACAGCTCTGTTTGTCAGTCAATAGCTATTGTTATGACTTATTGACATTGCAAAAAAGAGCTTATAAACTTATACCATGTAGGGGTATACTGTGTTAGGGGGCGAGGGCGTTGCCAAAGAATATTGATCCCGAGATACAACAGGACTTGCTGACCCGCTTAAAAAAAATCGAGGGGCAGGTGCGGGGAATTCAAAAAATGATTGGTGAAAACCGCAGTTGCAGTGATATAGTAACACAACTGGCTGCTGTTAAGGCAGCTGTCAATCGTGTTGGCTTCTCTGTACTGGCCTGCTACCTGGCCGGCTCCTTGAAGGATAATCTGGAGCAGGGCAAAGAAATTACCGAATCTATGGATGATTTTATGAAGATTTTTAAAAAATTTTCATAAAAGCTGCACGGCCGGCACCCACCGGAGTTGGGCGCCGGCCGAACCATGACAGCCAACGGAGAAATCAAAGTGTTGTCGGGGCAAAAGACGAAGCTGGCAGGATGGCAAACCACCCCGGTTAGTTAGCCAGGGATACTGATTCGCACTTTAGATTTTCCTGCCACTGTGCGCCTTTAGCAAATAACCCAAACCAAAAACAAGACAAAAAACTACCGCGCAACCTAATATTCCTGCCAAACCGGCGGACAGGTAGGGGTTGTTGATGAAGGGTAAATTATAGTCACTTAAGATTGAACTATGATCTTGGGCCTGTGTAATAAACCCCAAATCTTCAGCCACTCGTTCAAGCCCGTCCGGGCTTGCTGCAGAAAACCCGGACAGCACTCCGGCAACAAAAACTATTAACAGCAACTGCACTAATACATGCTTATTTTTCGGCATATCTTTTCACCTGGGGGAGATTAAGGTTTTTACCGGTTTGCCCAAGAAAGCACCTGGCGCAGGCCAGGGTTATAATAGCTTCCCCTGCCCCGATCAGGCTATGCCAACCCAGCATTGCCGGAAGCACCTCCGTGAAAGCGGAAGTTCCCGCTATAGCCAGTTCCATAGCTGCCGCACCGGCTGCCGCAACAACGGATAACCAGGCCCCTAAAACCATGGCCAGCCGCCGCTTGCCAGTTTTTTCAAATGTCCTTTGGTAAACAGCATGGCTCACCGCAGTGGCAATAACAGCCATATTAAGTATGTTGGCGCCCAGTGCTAAGGTGCCGCCGTCATGGAAAAACAAACTCTGCACACCTATTATTGAAGCCATTAACAAACCTGCCGCCCAGGGGCCGCAAACCACAACGGCAAGCATGGCACCGATTAAGTGTCCGCTGGTGTGATGGCCGATGGCATAATTGACCGTTTGTGCCGCAAAGATAAAGGCTGCCACCATGCCTAAAGTTAACGGGGAATGCCGGCTGATTTCTTGGCGCAACCGCTGCCAACCATAAGCAAGTACTCCTGCGCTGACAGCCGTTGTGGTGGCAGCAGTTACCGGATCTAAAAAACCATTGGGTATATGCACCTTACTTCTCCCCTTTTTCAATTGCATTTTAGTAGTATAATTTGATTTTTCAGTTTAAACAGTTAACTTTTAAAATGCAACTCCCAATATTTCTTATATTTTTTATTTTTAAACATGTTGCAAGCAAATTAATGCTTATTTAAGTTAATTATTGGTTTTTTATGTTATAATTTTTATCCCTCCCAGTAATGGTAAAGGTTTGGCCTCTCCTTTATAGGCGTTGACAATCCCCAGAATCGCCAGGACAATAATCACCAGGTTGCCAAGCGGCAGAATCACAAACCAACCGATAAGAGGAATGAAAGAACCGAGAACATTTACAATCATAGCTGCCAAAAAAAGCACTAATCCCTGGTTAGCATGGTACATAGCAAATTTTGATTCCCGGGCGGCCAGCAAAGGGATAAAAAACAGAATATAGGCCAAGATGGCCACCGTCTTGTTCTTGTCGATATCTTCCGGACTGTACCGCATGTTGCTACCCGGCATTTCCATTGGTCATCCGCTCCTTTTCTTAATCTTTATTTAAAATAGCCTTATTTTAAACTTATTCCGGCACCGCATACTTCATTCCCCGCTGCCTATGATGCCGCCCCATTCCACCACAGCGTAAGGGCTGTGAACCACTTTTTCCGGCCAGGCGATAGGCCTGCAGGGTTGCCCCCGATCCTTCTCGATTAAAAACCACAGCCTGCTGATGCTGATTGGCTCCGGTTCTACAACGACAGGCATAATTTTATCCAGTATAGCCGTGCCCTGTGGGTAAAAAACGTAGTCTTGCCGGCTTGAAAGCTTTTTCTCCCAATATTCCACAAAATCGGCAGTTTCTCTGGCATTAAAGCCGTATCGCTCCATCAGGCTGCACAGGTCATGCCTCAGGTTATTCCCCCTGATTTTATACCCTGCTTCTCTCTGGAATCCCCGATCCGGCACCCGGGCTTCATAAAACAGATAATCATTGCATCCGTTGAGTGACCCGCCAAATACTTCTGCCTGCCAGCCCTGTTCCCGGTCGTACGTCGGAGAAGAAGCTGTAATATAGCTGCTGGGCTCCAAACGCACCCGGACAGCCAGATCCATGTCAGAATAAATATAGATGTTAGGTTTGTAAACATCCAGAAAACTGCGGGCCGCATCGCCCAGGTTTTTTTTCAGCCAAGAAAATATTTTATCAATATTTTTTAGGTTATCAACAGCCATCTTGCCCAGGGTTACGGTAATGGTTACGGCCGCCAACACCGGCAGGGTGGCTGTTCCCGTGGCCAGAGTATAAATTATGACACCCGTCTGCGCTGCGTTAAGAACAACCTCTGACCAGCCCGCTACCTTACCCACCATTGTGTGTTCTCCGGCAAGCATGCCGATGGTGCCTGACAATGTATCGTAAATACCCTTGCCCAGGTTATAGACAGGCCCGCCGGCCAGCTTGCAGCCGCCGTCAAAAATATCGTCCGCTACCTTTCCTGTCATACCGTCCAACCCGAATACGTCGGATACAACTCCGGCCTGCACCTGGGCGGGATAAAGGGCAGGATAAAGACAGCCTGCCGCTGTCAGCGTCAGGATCAAAATTATGGCAAGTGCCTTTGACCTTGTACCGCTTATGGACCATCTCCACATTTTGTCAACCTTCCTTTAACCCTAAACCTATTAACACAAATATTGGTATTCAGCAGTTTTTGCTCAATTGCTGCTGTCAGCCGTCCGGCTGCAGTAATAGCCTGCTTCCTGCCGCAACTTGAGGATTTCTTGCCGCCAAGCGGCCTCAGGTTTAAGTTCCAGCGCTTTCTCCAGTTCGGCCAACGTTTTCCGGTAGTCCATAACCAGCAGGTGCGCTCTGGCCAGCTGCACATGAACCAGGGGCAGCTGCGGCTCTATTTCTGCCAACTGGCCGCAATAGTACCGGGCAGCTTTATAATCTTTCAGCTTGAGAGCGCATTCTGCTGCATACAACCAACCTTCCACCAGGCCAGGGTCCTGCTGCAAAGCCTTCTGCAAGTTGGTCAGGGCTTCTTTGTATTCCCCCTGCTGGTAATAAGCCAAAGCATAATTAAACAATTCGTAAGCATTAAACAATCTGTATTCTTTAACTTCTCCCAGCACACCCGCCGCTTTTTCCGGCTGTCCCTGCCGCAAGTAAACAGATGAAAGGTTAAGCCTGAGCTGCGCAACATCCGGATGCCGAGTCAAAAGCTCCTGGAGCAGCTGCTCCGCACGGTTCAGGTCGTTGGCAGCCAGCAGGGAAACACTTTTCTTTATCGCCCTGTCCAGGTATTGCGGGTCAAAAGCAGCGCCTAAGACAGGCGCCAGCAAAACTGTGACTACCGGCAGGACAATCAGCCCCAAGTCATAAACCAAACTTTTTCTTCCTTTTTGTGGGCCAAACTTTTGCCGGATATAAGGACAGCCTAAAACAGCCGCCGTGGCCCCGACCGCCAGGCAAACCCCGGCCCAGGTTTCCCAGCCGGATAAAAGGCTATGCAATAAAACGCCGATTGCCACCGTTATACTTGCAATGACCATTTTACTCCTGTCCTTTCTGCTTGATTCTTTCAATCTCAGCCAGCGCATGATTGTACATGCTGAAAGGTTCATACAATGGATTGTCCCGGCGGGGGTTGAGAGCGATTACTTTGCGGAAAGCGCGCTCGGCCTTGGCCGGTTCGCCGGTGTGCTTATAAACCATACCCAGGCAGAAATACCCTTCCACCACATCCGGCCGACGCTCCAGAAATTGCAAGAAATTTTTTTCAGCCAAGCGATAGCAGTCTTGCTTAAGGTAGCCGGCCATTTCATTGTAATTGACGCCCAGCAAATAGTAGGGATAAGCAAGGTGGGAATTCAATGCCAGCAACCGGGCAAAATAACTGTTAGACTGTTCATAATTTTCAGCCTGTCTGGCTTCCAGGCCCAGAACATAATAATAGACAAGGACCGGTTCCTGCTTTTTCTTCACCTCTGCGATCAACTCTTGGCCTTTCACCGTCCCCCAGGCAGCTAATTCCTGGTACTCCAGCAAAAAACGGTAAAGGTATTCGTCAATTTTTCTTATTTCATCAGGAGCAGCGCCCCCTCGCTCCGCCTCACGGCAGAGGCTGGCCAAAGCAGCCAGAGCCCCCGGATAATCCTGCATTTGCTGGGCGGCTACAGCCTGAAGATAAAGCAGGGAAACATCCTGCACCCCCAGAGCTTTGATGACAGCCAAAGCCCTGGCCGGCTTTTGGTTTTCCAAAAGGGTATAAGCATAATCGCCGGCAATTTCCGCATTCTCCGGGTATTTGGCATGCATGGCCGCCATCAGTTGCTCAGCTTCTCCAGGGTGGCCGGATTTGACATACATGTATGAGGTGAACAAAGCCGCTTTGATCTCTTCTTCTTTCTCCCATGACTTGGCGGTAAAATATTTTCGGGCATATTCATACATATAGTCCGGGTAAGGTATCCGTTCCGCCAGCAGCGCCGCCTGGTAATAGCTTTCCGGCCCGGGGTTTTGCTCTGCGTACTCCAGCAATTCCGGCAAAACCGCACTTTCGTCCTCATACTCCGCCCTGTTCAAAAGCACATAAAGTTCTCTTACCTTAAGCAAGTTCTCAAGTTTGGATATTTCCTGCCGCAAACCGGCCAGCCTTTTCTCGCCGGCACCTGCCAGTCCGACAAACCTGTCGCTGAATATGCCCCGAGCAATGGCCAAACTAAGCGCCTCCCGGGCCTTTTCCTTGTCTCCCGCTGCCCAATAGCCGCCGATAGTCCAGAGTCTTGCTTCGGGGACATGCGCCGTTTTTTCTCCAGCACTCTTAGCTGCTGCAGTGGCAAACAAATTATTAATCTCCGGATCGGTTTCGGCCTGAGGAACGGCCAGTTTAAGCAGCATTCCCCGGAAATAGGGGACATAAGGCGAATCGGGACAAATCTCCTCTGCTCCGGTCAAAAAATCCCGGGCTTTTTCAATTTTACCGTTCTCCCGTATTTCCTCGATCCCCGTTAAGTACGCCTGAAAAGCCAAAAGATCCGCTTGGGCTTTGCGATATTCTGCAGAAGCCTCCCCGTCACGGCCCAGATTCCTAAAGCTATCCGCTCGGATTATCCTGGCTTCGATGTTTTTTACCACCTGCCCCGGAGCATCCAAATAAGGCAAAACGTTAAAGACGGTCAACACCGCAGTTAAAACGGCTGCTCCGGCCGGGAACCACAAAGCTCCGGCTGCCTGCTCCCCGATTTTTTCTCTAAGTTTATCCCCGTCTTTGGCCAGCATGAGCTGAGTGCTCCCCAATAAAAATAAAGCAAGGGCCGTCTTCCCTCCGGCCAAAAACATCTCCAGAACATAGCGGGAAAAAAAACCGTAAGGAAGAAGCTCCTTGAGAAACACTTCAATTAACTGCAAAACCTTGAGCAACACAGCTCCAACCATAAGATTGGCCAGAACCAACAGCAAAAAGACAGGCAACCTTCGCAGGCAAACCGCAACCAGAGCGGCTGCCACCCGTCCTGTGCCACGGGCCGCAACCCCGTACAACAAAAAGGCGCAGGCAGACATTCCGGCAAACATGGCAAACACAGCCATAACCAGCAATAACCCGGCAAACGTCAAGGCTGCTGCCCAATTGCTTATATCTCCCCGTCCAATCATCTCAGCCAGATAACAGGTCCAGGCCCGCATGGCCAACGGTACTGCCGCAACAACAACAGCAAGAGTCAGCGTTGCTGCCAGAAGGGGCGGGAAGGAAGCGCGGACACTCTTAAAGCCGGCAAACGCTTTGCCGGAAAAAACAGCAGCAGCCAGCAGGCCCAGCAAGAAAGACGTAACGGTAAAAAGAACTTGCAGCCCCAACGGAACAGGCCTTTTCATCAGATAAAGAGCCAAGCTGCTGAAAAGCCAGCTGCTATTCAGGAGAAAAAAAGCCAACCAAAGCCAGCTCCAGTATCGGGCTGCGTATTTTGTTTCGGATTCCTTAAGCAGATTTAAATATTCTACCATGCAGAAACAACCTCTCTGTCTGGGAATCACATTATATTTCCCTACGTATTGCCAGAACCGTTTTCACCCATTGCAGACTCCTCAGCCCGCCCCCCCGCAGAAGCAGGAAGCTCAAGCTGTACCGCCGGCAGCCTGATGCCGCCAAAAGGAGTCATAAAAAGCCCGCTGTTGGCGCTGCCCAGCGCCTGACTGCCTGAGGCGGATGCTTTTTGCCAGTTGGCAAAGTTCAGTTCAATTTTTTGATAATAACCGTCTAAGAAAACCACCTTGAGCGGTAAGTTGCTGTCCGGCGCGATGAACAGCTGAACTTTAACGTAAATATTCATAATGGGGTCGATCTTTTTGCTTTTTTCCCAGACCTGACAGGGGATACCGTTGACCCGTTCCATCCCTTTTAGGATAAAAGGAACATTCTGCAATTCCGGAATGTAGTCGTCCAAATCGTAGCGGACGCTTTCCTTGCCGGGAAACTCCTGGTACTGCACAACCTTGGTGCCGGCTCTTTTATCCCATAACAGGATAGGATCGCGGGTGCCGCTTTCAACCCTTTGCTGGCCGTTTAAGACAGAAAATTTAATATTTTTGCTGTAGGAAGGGGTAGCAGCTGTGGCGGAAGGATAGTATTTAACAGTTGCACCGGCAGCACAATTTTGTGCGGAAAGAGTCGTAGACATCCCCGTTGCCGGGCTTTCTGACGGTGGTTGTTCTGCCAAATTCAACATTATTGCTTCCAAAGTTTTTAGAAAAAAGCCGGCCGGTATGGAGCCCACCATCGGAACGTTTTTTTCGATTTTGCCGGCAAGACTGTTGTATCTTTCCGCCTCACATGTTTTGGCCTCGTGGAAATACTCCAGTTTTTTGCCTTCAACATAAAATTTTACTGTTTCAAAGACATGGTAGTTGACGGAACGTCCTCCCGGCAAAGAACTCCGGAACCTATCCGACGGGTCAGCAATCAGGCCGGCCGGGCTGTGCAGATCCAGTTCCCAGGAACCCGTGCCCGCAAAAGAGTATCCTTTGCCGGCCACAGGAGTAAACCGCAGGCGCCACTCCTTGGACTTCAGCGAATTTTCCGGTTCGGTGCAGTGAGGATAAAGGGCCGCCACTTGAAAATCGGCTTCTCCGCCAAAAGGCAAAACCGTCCCCGAACCCCCCAAGACCACGGTACTGTTCGAAGAGCTCAAGCTATGCGCTTCCTGCAAATATCCCCCGTCAACATGAACAGTTATGCCGTCTGCTCCCACTTTGGCACTGTTTATCGTGAAGCCCTCCCTGTCAACCACGGCATAAACCCGGTCAAAGGGCCGCAGATCAACTCCCTGCAGTTGAAAGAATCCGCCGCTGCTTTGTGCCTGTAGACGAATGGTATAATCAACAGGAAGCGAGATATCCTCTTCACAACGCAGTGGAATGTTGTTAGACCGCTCGATAAACAGCGAAACAGGGCCGTTATAGGGCAAGTTGCCCTGGCCGGAACTGCTCACATGCCCTTTAATGGTATTGGAGAGATAATCGGCCGCCTCCACAGCAATGTGATTATATGGAAAACTTGCCTCCCGTGGATAGGACCATAAATCGACGTTTCCGGGGATTTTTACCCTTACCCGGTCACCCTTTTTTAAGTCAAAAGACCTGCTAAAATGCCCTAAACTATCTGTAAAGGAGTTGAGAACCTTTTCTCTGCCGGAAGAATCGGTTACTTTTAACAGGATTTCCTGGTTGGCAAACGGTTTTCCCGTACCTTTTTCGACAATGCTCCCCTGAATAAGGTCTCGGTAGGCGCAAGCTTCAGCAATTTCAATATTGTAACTGCCGGAGCGTTCTTTAACGTAATTAAAAACGGGGTATTTATATTCATAAATTGTTTTATTTTCATCAAAGGATTTAATCTTCACCCTGCCGTTTATTTTGGCAAAGCCGTCGCCTTTAATGCTCAAGTAATCGCTTCCCCCGCCTTGCACACTGGCTTTGGCCTCCAAAAGAACGCCAATCTTGTTGTCTAAAATAACCTTGCCCTTGCCCAGAATGTCAAAGGCTGCCTCGGCAAGCAGGCTGGTTTCCCCCTTTATGTCGGCGGACAATGATAAATTCTCAGGGGTAAAAGCAAAGCTTACCTCTTTTACTGCATGAAAGCTTGTTGGCAGGTAATACGATGTGTTCCCTTGCAAACCCGCTCTGACAGAAGAACTTTGGCTTACAGAAAATTCCAGTGTGATCTTGCCGTCAACCCCCAACACCAGGAAAAAGCCCACCGTAATTTTGCAGCCTTCGGCAGGAACAGTAAAGTCATACAGCGGAATTTTAACTTCTTTTTTCAGCTGGGCCAGCAGCTCCGCCTGCACTTCAGCCCTTTGGGAAGCAAAATAGATAAATTTATATCCACTGTCTGCTGTGTATTTTACCTCCACGGCCGGAGAATCAACATTGATGCTGCCTTTTAAGGCTACCTCGACACGTTTCCCCTCCTGGTCGTACCCCGGCAGCGTGTGTTTTTCATCAAAATAAAAATTAAATCCTGCCCTCTCCGTCGCGCCCGATTTTATCTTGTATGAGGAAATATTAACCCCATGCGCCAAGTAAGTAAGGTTGGCCTCGTTAAGAAATACTGTCTGTTCAGGGATGGACAATTCATCGACAATTTTGTCATCATCTGCCAGAAGAATATAAAAGGTGCCTCCTTCTCCCCTGACAAACTCCAGAGCAAGAAGAGAGAAAGGGTCGATATAAATTTTGCCGGGCTCAACGGACGGCAAAAAAGATGAATTTATCTTCCCTCCGCCGGCATGATCTCTGATGGCCCGGACCTGGGCTTCGTTCAACCAATTTACCCCGGGCTTTAATTTCAAATTGACATTTTTTAAAGAGGCAGGCCGGAGACCGTTTGCTCTGGCCTCCCGGGAGATGTCGGGAAGACTTGGCGGGCCAATTTTTTGAAGAAGGTTACCTTCGATGAGGCCCGGTACTTTGGCGTCATTTTGGGCAACAGCATAAGCAAATGAGCCGGGCATGATTAAAGCGATTACCAGTGCCGGCAGAAGGAAAAAAATGACTGACTTTTTAACTAAAGCAAGCCTTAACACACCTAATTCACTCCCTTCTGGCAGGGTGGTGCAAATTTAACCAACGGCACAGCTGAACCAAAATGTTTTTTCCATAGCGAATGGCCGGTTTGCTTCGCAGATAAAAAAACTGCCTGCACCAAATAGTGCTCGCATCTGATTTAATCTTCATTTATTTCTTACCGCCCGGCATACTCCCGGACATCTCTTTAAGGCTTTCGGCCATGCCTTCCGGAGCCGGTACCAGGCTGACAGACAGCGAAGTCGGAAAGTCTTTGAGTTCTTTATCTTGCTGCGAATTCTTGGTGACACAGAATGTATAAGTGTACCCGTCTTTTACTCCCATAACGGTGTACTCGTCTGCCCGATCTGTCTGTGAAATGATTTGGGAATCCTTCAACAATTCCTTATAAAATGCTGCGACCTCTTGGATGCTGTTTTGGCTGAAACAAACCAGTATATACGATTTGTCCATAGTCTGTACGGACATGACATAAGCGTCCTTATAAACCGGAAACTTGTCTTTTGGATAATCGGCCGGCAACTCTACCCCTTTCTTGATTTCAGTAGAATATTTCGTGGTCATCTCCCCTTGCTTGACCGTCTCCGTGCTTTTGCCGCACCCTGCCAGAACAAAAAGAAAAAGCCCTGCAAGAACAAGCGGCATTGTCCAAAAAGCAACCTTCTGTTTCACTAAATCATCCCCTCTTTCTCAAAATTACTGTAATCCCCAATTACAGCTGTATTTTTAGTGTATTAAGCCGTTATTGTCCCTACAAGCAACACGAGTCACCTAATCCGGTGACTCGTGGCTAAACTGCGGAGTGACTTTGGGCTATGCTCCTTCTGGCAGAGCCAAAAAACTTTAAATTTCGTAAAGCCGTTTTAGATTAAGGACATCACCCCGCCCAAAACTAAATTATGCTGTTTTTAAAGGCATAGAGTACCAGCTGCGTGCGGTCTTTAGCCCCAATCGCTTCCAACATCCGGGAAACCTTATTTTTGATTGTCCCTTCCGAATAATTCATAATCTCGGCAATTTCTCTGTTATTTCTGCCGTCAGCGATCAGCTCAATAATTTTAATTTCCTCGGGCTTGAAAATTCCCTTTATTTTGCCGCCGCTTTGGGCTAAATTGGCTATCGCTTCCCTGAGGATGTCCCTGACCGTGCCGTTCAACACGCAAAAGCCCGCAACCGAGCATTTAATGGCTAAAGCCAGTTCGCCGGGCGTGACATCTTTTAAAATATAGCCGTCTACACCCTTAAGCACAGCGGCCACAACATTTTCTCTTTCTTCAACAGTTGTCAGGATAATTACCTTAATTTGAGGCCAAAAGCGTTTAATTTTCCCTGCGGCCTCCAGCCCGTCATAATTATTCAGCATTTTAATATCAAGCAGGACAACCTCCGGTTTGAACTCTTCGCACATCTGCAGCGCTTTCTTGCCGTCAACGGCAATCCCCACTACTTCCATGCTGCAGTCTTGCTGCAGCATAAACTGCAGGCTTTCCGCTAACAAAACATGGTCATCGGCTATCAGGACACGGATCATCGTCCGTTCCCCCTTCTTTTCCCGGCAAAGACAGCGCCGCAACAGAACTGCGAATCTTTTTGATGCTGTTCCTGGCGTAGTCCACAGACTCCCGGATTTTTTTCTCCGTCAAAACCGTATCCCCCTTTTTTTCTTTATTTCTTCCAGGTTGGCCACAATTCCGGCAACCGCTTCTCCCAGCGTGGCATTAACCCGGACCCAGTTTCCGGCTTGGGCAGCTGTTGAACGCTGCCACGCAACAACAGAGAAAAAAGAAAAAGCAGCCCCCAAAGTCATAAGCTGCTGCTTTGCATACGAAGAAAAACTCAATTTCCGCCGAAGCTGCAGCCAAAGCAAGAAATTGGCTGCTTTGGACCAACAAAATGACCCCCTGGAAAATTTTTGCGTTTCGCAGGCAAATTGCCGCAATAGAAACAGACCGCCGGTACAGTACTCAGGACGACCGCCGCTGCAAGCAACCAAAATTTCTCCATATGGTAGACAACACTGAACGGACAAGCCATAAGACTACCCACCAAAATTTGGAATAATATATATATAAATATATACTACGCAATAAAAAAAATCATTAAAAACTTTTGGTATATACTTGATTTTGTCAACACAAAAGTTGACCGGCCCCGATATTAACCGGTAAAGTGACAGATAATTGTCTGCGCACCACTCTCTGACCCTGAGGCCGCCGGCCTGATATGCAATTCTTTCTTGTCATTCTTTTGGCCGTTTGGCTTTGGTCATAAAAAATCTTCCTCGTTTCAATATTTCCTAGAATAAAGCAGCGCTAAATCTTAAACATAATATATGGCGATTTCTAAGCTGATGCAGTATAATCCCTAAAGGGGGGAAACACTATGTTTCAAAATAAAGTTGCCGTCATTACAGGCGGCGCACAGGGAATCGGCAAAGTGATTGCTGATGAATTCAGGAAAAACGGAGCCATCGTTTGCGTGATCGACAAACAACCAGGTGAATATTTTACAGGGGATCTGGCTGAAGAAGAAACGCTGTCGCGTTTTGCCAAACAGGTAATTGCTGACTATCGCCGGGTTGACTATCTAATCAATAATGCCCTGCCCATCATGCGAGGTATCGACCAATGCAGTTATGAAGAATTCAACTATGCACTGCGTGTTGGCGTAACCGCACCCTTTTATCTCACCAAGCTATTTCTTCCGCATTTTGCACCGGGTGCTGCTATCGTCAATATTTCTTCCACCCGCGACCGTATGAGCCAACCCCAAACCGAAAGCTACACCGCAGCAAAGGGCGGTCTCTCTGCCCTTACCCATGCTTTGGCGGTTTCTCTGGCAGGAAAGGTGCGGGTCAATTCAATCTCTCCCGGCTGGATTGACACAACCTCTGCCAAACATTCCGGCCCGGATGCTTTGCAACACCCGGCAGGGCGGGTAGGTAACCCCATGGATGTTGCCAATATGGTATTGTTTCTCTGTTCTGATAAGGCTGGATTCATCACGGGGGAAAATATTTGCATCGACGGCGGCATGACAAAGCAGATGATTTATCACGGTGACCACGGTTGGTCCCTTCAAACGTAAGATGAAAGGTCAAACCGCAGCCACCTGCTCTATGTTTTAGCTTATAGTATAGTCTTCCTCAGGTTACAAACGAGGAGGATTTTTTTATGAATTCATTCAAATATGGATCACCCTTGGGCGTCTTTCCCAATCACTAAGCTCAGTTGTCCAATACTTTGCCCATTCCTTCATTTCCCTATATTCCGGATGACTGGGATTCAACATGATTTCTCGGAAATTTACAAATCCTCCAACGCCGCCCACATCCTCAGGCGGTGTTTGACCACTTGCTTCCAGCAAGTAGGGTGATTCCTTGTCGTACTCCTCGATTACACGCAAAAGCCGGATCTCATGCTCCCAGTTATCCCCCATGTCATATGTATAGAGCATATGTTTGTGCTTAGGCAAAAACTCTGATAAGGTATGCCCTTTCATTAAAATAGCATCTTCATCATACTCCAGGTCTTCCTCAAACGGAACAAGTCTGGCAACTGGTTTACGTTTATTACTGCCAAAAACGGTAAAATCATATAGGTGATAGTTTTTCCAACCAAACACAGACTGCAACACCTTGTGGAGCTGTGAAAACTCAATGCCTGCGGGTACAATAATTCTCCGTACCGCTTTGTATACTTCTAAATCAAGTGTAACCAACAATTCAAGGGCCCGGTACTTGTAGGCCTGCTTTCCGGTAAGCTCAGAAAGTGCTTTAATCATTGCTTGGTAGGGAATAAACCCCTCGTTACTTTTCCCAGAACAATTGACAAGGTGGTAATTGGCGGGAACTCCAACCGTATCATTGAACATTTTCGCAATACCGTTATATTCATTGCCAACATAAAAGGCACATTCCAACCCCGCTTTTGTTACCCATGCCGCTGTCTGCCTGCTGCGATTTTGGACAAACTTCACTTCGCCTGCCAGACGCATATATTCCTCCACAAGCTCGGGGTTTATATTCATGGACAGTAGGGTGTTAGAGATAGCCTTTCTCATCATTTCCGCTACATTTTTCAGATTTTTCCGCTTGACTTGGTAAATCGCAACGGTAAAGCGTGTGGCGTTGTTCACCAACACGATCATATCCTCCGATCTACGATTATCCCAAACCTTTGTCCAATTTGCTGTCCAAGAAAACAGCTGATTTTCAGCTTCACGTACGGAAGGAAAATTTATTCCCATGGCATCCGCTAATTTTTTAGTCAGTGCAATTTGCATGTTTCCTTCTCCCCTTTATCATAAGGATTCCATGTCATCGCCGATTGCTATGAAAGCCAGAGTGTAATAGTGACTTCCAAACTAGAGTTTGGGAGCCAACTGCGGCGTTCCCCGTTAAATAGACACATAAAACACAAGTATTGCTTCCTGTTTTTATAAATCTATCAAAAGGGGTACGGGGTCAATTCCAGTGTATTCGGCATCCTGCACTATTTCAATCATATCATTGCCAAGCCTTTATTTATTGCTTCCTGAACGATCTATTGGCAGCAAACTCCCATTGGATTCTTTCTAACGAACCTAAAAAATTAAAGGAAAAGTAAATGTAACAAAAGCTGCCCAAATCCCGTAAACCGGCAAATACTTAGTAACGGCTTCCTGGATCGTTGAGGTTCCGGTTTTGTTTCGCAGAAAACGCATATAGGAGAGCATAACCCAAATCAGATTGGCCCAGATAAGTATGTTTACACCTAAAACAGCAACTCTGTTGGGCGTAATCCCGTAAGAAGAAAGCCTGAACAATATGGCTGATAAAGCCACACTGTCAATGATAAGGGCAAGAACAATCAGGGCAAAATTTATATAATCGGAAATGGTCTTTTTCTCGCCTGTGCCACTTTCGGTAATGGAAAATATGGTGACGGCCAATACACTAAGGAGTATTCCGTTAAAGACCAGGAGGAAATCACGATCCAAGAATGGATTTTTTCCGACCAAAATAGCCGTTATAAGATAGACCAGCAACGTAGCCAGTACAAGAGGACTAAAAATTTTGGCTATATATGGCGCAATATTTTTAGCAAGTTTAAGATTCCTTGATACCAGGTATGCAGCTACAACAGCGAGAGCCGCAGCACCAAATACAACGACATTTTTAAAATAGAATTCCTCTATATCCATGCCTATAAATCTAAATAACTGCATAGTTAAAGCTGTCAACAGCATCTCGCTGGCGGCCATGCTGGCATAGAGAATTAAGAATTCCCCGTTAAACTTAAGATAAGCTAATCTTCTGCTGCCTAAACCATATTCATTTCCTGTAAATGCAAGCCCCAATAATACCCATAAGAAAACGGGGAGATGCATATAAGCCAGGATAATACTGTCTTTATGCTCCAGGGGCAGCATATTAAGATAAATTCCGGCAATTAGGAATAACGCTGCAAGGGTGCAAAGGATATTTTTTTTCGGAGTATTTTTGTATACAAAACAGGCAGCTATGAAGGGGACTATGCCAAAAACAAGGTTAATAGGGGCTATTGCCTGCTGTTCGCAAAGTGCCAAAAGTATTCTGGTGCTTACTCCGGCCAAAATCGCTAAAAGGCCCATGATTAAGAAATCTTTCCGGAGCCAGGGGGCTTTATCTGTACCTGTCGTCTCTTGGAAATATAATCTTTCATGCCAAACGGCAAGAACCTGCGAATCGGGGTTTTGTCTCCAAGCGTCTGAGAATGCCTTTTTAAAACCTTCGGGGTCTTTTCTAAACATTCGCTCCAGCTCACGGGGGTTAACCATATTTTCAATAATAGAATTGCCGGTATCCATGGTTATACCTCTCTTTCTTCCTGATTATCTTCGTCATTTTTGTATTCCAAAATATCTCCGGGCTGACATTGCAGAGCCTTGCAAATCCCCTCCAGTGTGGAAAACCGAATCGCTCTTGCCTTGCCGTTTTTCAATATAGAAAGATTAGCCATCGTTATGCCAACCTTTTGTGCAAGTTCTGTGACGCTCATTTTCCTTTTTGCAAGCATCACATCAATATTGATAGATGAGGGAATTATGAGGGAGTGTTTGATCCAGGACCATGTATAATAATAGTATCGAAAGCTGTATCAAGAGCCTTCGCGGGACAAACCTGCGGGGGCTTTCTTTATGCCTAATTGAGGTGAAGCACTATGCCATTTAAACCCAAACGGCCGTGTTCTCACCCCGGCTGCCCGAAACTGACGAACGGAAGATTCTGCGAGGAACACGCTAAACAGGAAGCCGCAAGATACGAGAAATACCAGCGGAACCCGGCCGTGAAAAAACGCTACGGCAGGAGCTGGAAGCGCGTCCGTGACAGGTTTCTTACCCAGCACCCGCTCTGCGAGGTGTGCCAAAAGCAAGGCAGGCTGACGTCGGCGGAGGAAGTGCATTATATTGTACCCCTGTCCAAAGGTGGTACCAACGCGACGGAGAACCTGATGAGCCTGTGCAAGTCCTGTCACTCGGCGGTTACGGCCAAAGAGGGCGGGAGATGGGGACGAAACTATTCCCGCAAATAAAATCTTAGTCAGAACAAATCGCTGTGGGTTCCTGTACGTGTAAGGGTCAGGGTTAGAATATCTTTTTCAATTTTATATATGAGCAAGTTTTGAAATCTCTTTTAAACCGGCTGGAGTATCTGATCTTAAGCATTTAAGTCCTCCATCAGGTCATCGACGCTGGTAAAGGTTTTGCTCATATTGCGGTTGTTGTTAACATCGTCGATGGCCGCCAGAGTTTCTGCGTTAGGCTTTTCGACGCGCAGCTCAAAAGGGATGCCGCCGTAACGGACGGAATAGCGCAGAAACATATTTATCGCCGTGGACATGTTGAGTCCGAGTTCTGAAAAAATAGCGTCCGCCTGGCGTTTTAAATCCTCGTCGATGCGGATGTTTAAATTGGTGGTGTTAGCCATCGTATCAGCTCCTCTCTAACCTTGATTATAAAGCATCATATGCAACCATTCAATATAATATACTGAATTGCTTTACAACGTGATTACAAATTGCAAAATTTAATGGCCTGGGGGGGCAAAATCTTTACAGCCAGCCGGCAAGGCCGCCAAGATATTAAAAGTCCCGGACCTGCATCCCGAGTCAATGCTTGAAGCGGATGACCTTGATGATGCGGCCGATTTATACGGAGAAGATATGCCCACGCCCAGCGATTACCTCAGCGCGAGACAGAAAGACGGCAGGCCCTTGGGAGCCGACGCTTTGTATAGATAGACCTGGAAATGGCTTAAGGAGCGCGGATGTGAAAAATTCGTCAACCCGCGCTTGGGTACGGGCATTGCGGGCATATGGCACTAACCGGTCAATATTAACTTTTTCAAAGCGTTCGGTCGTGTTCATCCATACTGTTGATTGTCAATAGATTTGACCCACCTTGTGCAAATAAATTTGACCCACCTGAATACCTAAAATAATAAAACAATCACGGATGAGGCGAAAATTTTGCCTGGCTCGCTTCCGCTCAGCCATGACAGGTACCGTCAGTAGCCGGTTCAGGAGCGAGGCAATGAGGAGATGATTGGGCTAACCGCCTCGCCTCAATCAATTGTACCGGCTGCTGCCGCCTGTAAGGCAGGCAAAATTTTAGCATTTAAAGGTTATGGGCTTTCATTTTAATGGGTTGTTTTCTGGTTTTAGCTTGCCCTTTAGCCTATAGCTTGTCCCGTTGATATAAAATATCCGGGCATGATGAACAAGTCGGTCAATTATGGCTGCCGCCACCACCTGGTCAGAAAATATCTCCCCCCATTCATTAAAGTTATAATTGCTGGTTAAGATAATACTTCCCTTCTCATAGCGCATGGAGATCAAGCGGAAAAGAAGATCGGCCTGCTCTTTGCTTACTGGCATATAACCAAGTTCATCTATTATCAAAAGATTAAGCCGGGAATAGCTCAGGAGCTTGTCCATAAGACTACCATCCCGTGAGCTTAGCATTAATTCTTCCATCAGCTTCTGGGCAGTAATAAATACCACTCGGTATTTGGCCATGCATGCCTTAATACCAAGGGCTACTGACAGGTGGGTCTTGCCCACCCCAGGCGGGCCTAAGAAAATTACATTTTCCTTTTTCTCAATAAAGTCCAAAGAACTTAAGCTGATGATTTCTTTTTCTCTTAGTGAAGGCTGAAAGCTAAAGTCAAATTCCTCCAATGTTTTAATATATGGAAAGCGGGCTTTGTTAATTTTAGTCCTGATTGTTCCCTCGTTTTTTCTTTTTAATTCCTCTTCGAATAACAGAGAGAGGTATTCTTTATAAGACAAGTTGTTTTGACTTGCCTTTTCCGTGATTTCCTGATAATGTGTAAGTACACCTTTCAGTTTTAATGCTTTCATCTGGCTTTCTAAATAACTGGTCAACTTATTGCTCATGAAATTGCCGCCTCGCTTTCATTCAGGTCATAATAAGAAAGGTCACGTTTAATTTTCATTGATGGCAGATTAAGATTTGTCTTGTTATAACCAGCCAAAGAAAGCGGGGTAATTTCTTTTTTCTCCAGTAGTCTTTTAATACTATTTTTGTGAAAAGAGCCGATATTCAGACATTCTTTTATGGCTGTAATAATTTCTTCAGTGGTATATATGTTTTGGTAGCGTATAATTTCTGCTAAATGCCAGTAGAGGTTGGCACCTGCCTGATTACGCAGGCCCTCCAGATAAACCTGGCCAGCTTCGCCAAAAGTGCTGATAAACTTCTCTACCAGAGCGGAACGAACTCTGGTTTTCTTTTCTTGAAATTGACGATTCATAGCCTCATGTTCCGGGTGGACCGGACGGCTGGCTTGTTTCTGCAGGTAAAGATCAAACTCACTCAGCAGTTTTCCAGCCTCGTCATATACTTTCATTCGCCGTCCATAGATAATCTCTGTCCACACCCTTTTTGTGCAGTAGCGCATGGGGACGGGATAAAGATTACCATCATAGGAAATATAGCCATCATTACTTACCCTCCTGGGTTCTTTAAATTGTAATAAAGCCGGTTCGATAGAAGGTATTTTCAACAGGTGTGCTTTTTCTTCTTCAAACATTTGCTCCGGTGGCCGCCCCAACGTGCTGTGGGGTCTTTTATTGTATTCATCCTGGAATTCTCTAAGTTTAACGGCAAAATCACTTAAACTGTCCACCTCCAGGCCACGCAGCAGTTGTTCCTGAACATAATAAAACGGACGTTCAACTTTTCCTTTTGTTCTGGCACGGTACTTTTCGCAGGCTGATGGCTGGATACCATATAAACCACAGAACTTTAGAAAATCATCATTGTAACGAACGATACCGTCCCCCGGTGGGTAATAACCATTTGCTTGGCATTGTCCATTACCAGTTCCAGAGCATACCCGCCAAAAAAATCAAAGGATTCAGCAAGGGCACGGATTACGTCGGCCGTGGTTATACTCAAAGAGAAGGCATAATGTTTCATCCGACTGCATGATAAGACTACTTCATGGATATATATTTTTACTGGCTTTCCGGCAACCGGCAGCATCCACTCCTTCCAATCATACTGCATCTGCCTGCCAGGATCAGTTTCAACACGGGTAGTAGCTAATTTATCGGCCTTATCATCTTCTTTAAAGGCTCGCAGGAAACGGTGTACACTGGATAAAGAGCCTTTGTAGCCTTTTTGAACCAATTCTTTGTGGATTCTTGTACCAATATAGCCTTTATGGAGCATAGTTTGGATTTCTTCACGGTACTGATCAAGTTGTTTTTCATGCTTTCTGGCCTTAAACTCCGGCGGATTAACATCTCTTAGGTATTTTCTAACGGTGTTTCTTGATACGCCCACTGTTTTGGCTATTTTTCTGATGCTAACCCCCTGGGCATACAGAGCTTTAATACGTTGCCATTTGTACATACTGACCACCTCTTTTGCATCCCCCTTTCGGGGGATATTTTATCATATGGTGGGTCAGTTTTATTTGACGATCAGGGGTCAATTCTATTTTACGATCTATAGGCTGACCGGGTCCTTGGCGGGTATTGAATATGGGTATATATGTCTGGCCGACCGAATAGGTGGTAGGATTAATCCAACCGCCTACAACAATCTTTTCGCCCAGATTGCTAAAGAAACTCCCATCATTTTCTGCTATAAGATGGGTCTTTTCAGAAGTCGGATTAACAATATTTTGCCTGAAGTATCTTCCGAATCTTCCAGCAATAAGGTTTGCCGATGTCCCTGCCCAGCCGGAGATGGTAAAATGTCTGCCATGTCCCGATGAGTCTATAAGCTGAAGATTTTCGTCTGGTGTTTTTTCATTAAATCGCCATAAAGCAGACGTCCTTGATGTTACAGGAAACTCACCGGTAAAATCCTCTTGGCTCGTTAGAATTGATTTTATCGCCATATCGTCGTCACAAACTCCTTTCTGCTACGCCCGCCTGTCGGCGGACATTCGCTCCAATCCGTTGTTCCTCCTCTCCCCACAAAGTCTTACGACTTTGCGGGGTCCCCGGCGTTTATCTCCATCTGCTTTTTGCCTGTATTTTTAACTCGGTAAAGGTCGCGTTTTCTGCGGCAATCTCAATATTATTAACACCTTTTCTGAGAATCGGAAAATTCAGATCCTGCAAGCTGGGAAGGCCATTTCTCAAGGTTCGGCCTGTTTCATCAATAACCTTAGCTGTTACCATGCCGGAGTCGACAATCAGAGTTTCACCTTCAGATAATGAGCCAACAATTAGCAATTCCTCGCCGTTTGTAATAAGCGAAATATAGCTTGATGAGGACGTTGATATCAAACCCTTCAAGAGATAAACCGGATTGGAATCCGTATTTCCTTTAACCCTCTCCAACTCATGCAGACCTGTTTCAGAAAGAACAAATATCTCATCTTCCAACGCGTAAACATACGGGTCGGGACAAACAAACCGAAGTTCAAAGCTGCCCGCTGTCCGCAATATCCGCTCACAGTCAACCGCTTCTGATAAGCGAGCCATGAAATATCGGTCGGGCAAATCATCTATAACAAGTTGCTTAAGCCCGTTTTCCGGATTTAACCATTCTGCAACATTATCAAGAACCGATACAAGCTCAGCAAAACTGCGCTGGGGAAGCACACTACAGCTAATTATTATGTTTCGTTCTGATATGTCGCAGCCAAAATCTGCAATACCTGCTTTGCCCGGCACAGTTTCAAAGGAATTGCGCAGGGCAGGGGAGACCTGCCATTTGGTAAGTCTTGCTCGTATTTTCATACTTTGCGACGATATTCCATTGTAGATAAATCCCATATGCTTCCCTCCATTACGCTGTTATAAAACGTCCCTGCGCCCTTGAACCTGTCTGCATCAGGTTATATAACTCCTGTGAAATCCTACGTATGTCTTCTTCACCACGAACAATCATCTGCTGCACCACAACAAGCGGCCCAGAAGCTAAATCGCTAAATCCACCTCTTCCACTTACACTAATATCAGGAGATATATTAAAATCTGTCGGCACTGCATTTTGCATATCGTCTGCCACTCTGGCCATAGCCTTGTCAAATCCCTCACCAATACCCAGTGCCATATTGCCGCCAATACCTTCAAAAACAGTGGACGGAGATCTGATTCCAAGAAAATTCTTTACTCCATCAACAATACCGGAAAAGAAACCGGAAACCTTATCCTTAATCCAGCTACCAAGGCTTTTAATACCTTCCCAGATGCCTTTTACAATGTTCTTACCAATCTCAACCACTGAAACAACCGCCTTGCCCAAACCTTCTATAATAGCCGCAACAATCTGAGGTAAAGACTTTACTAGTTCTGGAATGGCTTTCACAAGCCCGGCAGCAAGCTGTACGATAAGCGTAATTCCCAATTCTATGATCTTCGGCATATTGTTCGTCACAAAGTCAATGATTGTTGTAATTATCCTCGGCAGTGCTTCAATTAGTTCTGGCAATGCATTTAAAAGTCCCTGCGCCAGTCCCTGAATCAATGTAAAAGCAGCTTCAAGGATTTTGTCCATATTATCCAGCAGCCCTTGCACAATGGTGATCACTGCTTGAACCGCTGCTGGAATTAGCTCCGGTAATGCTTCTCCAAGCCCCATTACCAACGCTGTGATTAGCTGCACCGCTGCATCAATGAGTAAAGGCAGGTTATCAATGAGTGCTCCGACAATGGTCATGACCGCATCTACTGCTGCTGGAATCAGCTCCGGCAGCAGGCTCAAGAGAGTTTGAAGCACCTGAGAGAACAATTCAGTTACAGTTTGCAACAGCACGGGAAGCAGATCTTTGACTGCTGAGATAATCGCACCGGTTGCCTCCGGCAGAGCAGCCACTATATTTTCCAAAACCGGTACGATATTTTTAACTACAGCCTGAAAGGCATCCACAAGATTTTGTGTTAGGTTCGTCATATCAGCGTTCGCATTGCCAAGTCCTGCTATAAACGAACTTAGAGAGGCTTGTAAAAGACCAATGGAACCGCTGATGGTCTGGGTAGACTCTCTTGCGAAGTTGCCAGCATACTGTTCGGTTTTTTCAAAAAACATCTGCATGGCGATCTCGGCTTTTTCGGCATTGGTTGCGCTATTCCAGGCAAAGTCCAGCCCTTTTGCAAGAGCATAAGCTTCAATGGTAGTGGCGTTCATGGCGACACCCAGATTATCCATCATGGTAAAGTTACCCTTGGCTGCGCCAGCGATGGATTCCATGGCAGTCTGCATGTCAATACCCATAACCGAAGCCATATCTGCCGCCCGTTGCATGGCCTTCTCAGTAAGCTCCAGACTTTTTTGCTGATCGACACCAGCACCCTGAAACAGTGCGCCCATTTTGTTGGCGGTGGCAAGGTACTCGGATTGGGACAAGCCCAGGTTCTTGTAAGCTTCTTCTCCTGTTTTCTGGATACGTGCAGCATATTCTCCAAACACAGCTTCAGAACCGCCAAGGTTCTGCTCAAGCTCACCAAACTGCTCCACGACCTCTTTTCCCAGCTTGATGGCAGCCGCGCCCGCTGCGGCCGCTGCAGCACCCATAGCCGCGCCAACACCTTTAAGAACGCTGCCCAGCTTCTCAAATTTCGAGCTGGATTTTTCGGCATTGTCTCCACTTTCCTTCAATTCGTCCCCAAGCTCGTCTGCACTTTCAGCAGACTGTTCGAGCTCGCGCTCCATTTTGTTCAGTTCGGCTTTTGCATTATTAAGCTGTATTTGCCACGACTGAGTACGTCTGTCGGTTTCTCCGAAAGATGAGGCGGCATTGGCAAGCGCTTTCTCCAAAGTAGCTATTTTTTCTTTCTGCAATTCGATCTCTTTGTTAAGCACCTTGTTTCTTGCAGTAACAGCTTCAACTGACTTATCCTGCTTGTCGAACTGAGATGCAACCAGGTTCATTTCGCTACCCAGTACCTTAAAACTTTGGTTGATCTCACGAATGGCGTTTTTAAATTCCTTTTCGCCTTCAATCCCGATCTTCAGGCCAAAATTGTCTGCCACATAACCGCCTCCTTTCCTGCAAAATTTTTAAATTCCGTAAGGTATCACATCATCAATGGTAAGCATACGCTTTGGTTTCGCCAGCCCTAAAAACTGCTTATGGCACTCCCATAAATCAAGCAGGTACCCAATAGGCATTAGCCATACTTCATCCTCTGAACGGTTGAGCTGGACAGTGCCGTAATATAAAAGCCGAGTGAACAATTCCTCATCGCTCACTCGGCCGTTGTGTTTTTTAAATCATCCTCACTTTCAACATTTCTTTTGGTACCCTTGAACATTGCTTCCATGATAGCGTCTTTATATGCTGCCAGTTCCAAAGGAGATGTGAGAAGTTCCACTGTCTCTTCAGTCAGGAGTTCACGCTTATCCTGATTTTTGAGGTTGTGTATCAAAATGCTCTGGTTAGCCAGCAGTGTAATCAGCCATACCACTTCGTCAAGAGCCATCTCGAAGTTCTCGGTTTTCATCAGTTTCGTGCCGAGGTTTTCAAGACCGCCGTACCTTTTTGCAATCTCCTTTGTCGCTTTAGTGGTTAGAATAAGCTGATATTCTTCATCGCCGATTTTGATAATCGCGCTTCTGTCATTATCCTGCATCATTCACTGCCTCCTCCCACAGCAAATACCGGCTCATAAACTTCCGTATACCAGCCGGTAATAGTTTCAGGCGATACACCGGGATCGTCTTCGCTGACCTCCGCCTTCCAAGGGTGCTTTCCCTGGCCATCTGGTTTGTTACGTCTCATGACTGTCCCTTCAATGGTGGGTGTCGAAAAGGTAATGCTGTCGCCCTTCGTCTGCAGATTTGTCGCCGGAATGCCGAATTTTACCCTATAAAGCCAAAAATACCTGTACTTGCCGTTAGCTTTCTTGGCCCTAAAGCCGATTGCCACAGGGGTGCCACCATCCTCACTGGCAGAAATCAGCACATTATTGTCATCAAGAGTGGCTCCCGTCAAAACCTCAGCAGCGTCTACTCCGATATCTGCAACACCAAGAGTCAGTGTGCCGCTTTGAAATTCCTTGACCACTTCTGCCGCCCCGTCATCGGCATAAAGTGTCGCCTCTGCCAGCTCCACAGAAAGCTCTGCCGTAATAGCCTTAGCCAGCGGAACAGGCGTGTCGTATGTCTCTTCTCCGTTTTCATTCTCAGTTATTTTGGCATAATATAACCTGTCCAGTCCGATTGTGGCCATGTTTTTCATTCCTCCTTTACTTCATACTCTTTTGCCACATCAATGGCATAGTGGTGATAGCCGGTATCGTCCTCATGGCCTATATACCGCCTGTCGGTAATGGTAAAGCCTGCTTGAAGCAATGTGTTCACTATTTCGTTTTTACGGGCAGTGTAGTTTCCCTTTATAAATAAAGACAACCTTACCTCCTGGGTTTCTACCTGAGGCCGGTTGTCTGCAAAAACTTCAAATGTATCTGTCATCGGAGTAATGACAAGGTACTCATCTGTCGGTACACCGCTAAATACCCCGGTTTCAATGGGGATACCCAAACCATCCAATAACGAGTTTAATTCTGACAATATACTCATATACAACCCAGCTCCTGTTCCAGTCTTGACTTCATTACTTCGATGCAGGACTTCCTTGTAGCTGATTTTGCCGGTTTCAAAAAGGGCCTTGGAGGCTGCCCGGACTTGCCATACTCAATAATATTAGCAATCTTCGCATTGCTTTCCCCATCCTTCCTTGGTTCAGTAAAGCCGATTTTTATGTTGTGGTTTCCATCCCTGTCCTGTTTGGCAGGAGAGAGTCCCAAAGCATTTACCAATTCACCGGTTGCTCTGGACGGATATTTAGTGCCGCTCCCGATAACTGACTGAAGATTGGACTTCACTTTTGAAAGAACCACTTCCCCGCCTGCTTCCAGCACCTTAGGTATGATTTCGTCTGTTCTTTCTCCAAGTCTGGATAACTTGAGCAAGAACTGTTCCGGCATTTTAACTTCCACCTTAGCCACGTTGCAGCCACCTCCTCTTATGCTTTGCTTGATTTCACTTTTTCCGCAAGCACCTCAATATACATTCCGCGTCCTTTTACGTCCTCAACACTTATAATGTTGTACCGGCCATCGCGGCAAACGAGTACAAGATCTGTAGTAATTTCAAGGTTAGGGATCCTACGGAAGCGGAACAGGGCAGACGCCTGCGAAAACGCCGCCCTGTTTGCCCATTTTTCACTGCCATGCCTATCTTCCTTGTATGCCCTTACCGAAGCAAGAATAACATCACCTTTTTCAGCAAAACCCTCACTGTCCTTAACCGGCTTGGTTGAGATAATATCCACAAAAGTTCTCATTTTCCCAAAGCTCATATCGTCCTCACAAACTCCATATCATTCGTTTCCGCGCAAGCGCGAAAAGCTCATTCATTCCGTTGTTCGTCCTCTCCCCACAAAGTCGGATGACTTTGCGGGGGCCCCTATATCTTCCAATCCCGGTCAAGCCGCAACAAAAGGTTAACTGTATTCCATACCTGCTGTCCTGCCTGCACACTATCCCCAAAAAAGCCAGCCGTCGAGCCATCCCTGCTTTCATAAAAATGGCTCGACAGCATAATGACAGCCTGCTCAGTAGTAGGCAGCATTGGGTTTTCGGCATAATATCCTTCCGGCTTTTTCTGGTAACTTTCTGCATAGGCCACTGCGGCTTTGATATACTCTTGTAAAAGTGCATCATCTTCGTTGTGTTGCAATATGAGGTTTGCTTTGACCTTCTCCAAAAGCTCCATGCCGCTGCCCTCCGTTTTCATTAAGCTGATTTCTGCTGCAGTATCTTGACTGCTTCTGTCAGCACCAGCTTGCCATCTACACGTTGGGTTGCCATGAATCCTACCTGTCCGGTAGCAGCATACAACTCATTAAGCCGCTTAAAAACCCTGCCCTGGCGGTCTGCCACACAGTAATAAGAAAAATCGCCGAATACAATCGTTTTTGCTCCGGCGGCAATGGCTGGCATAAATGCAGAAGTTTTAACTGGACGATTGAGGATAGTATCCGGTGTTCCAGCAGTTACAGAAGGCTGCCAGAGATACTGACCGTTGTTGTCTTTGAGCTTCCTTATAGCTTTAATTGTCGAATCATTCATAATGAATACAGCGTTCCTGCGGTACGGAGACTTTAGGCTGTAGAACAAGTCCATGATCTCGTCAAGGGTAATGGCTGTTGCACTCGCCGCAGTTACTCCTATCTCGCCACCGCCGTTATCCGCCAAGATACCGGTTGGCTTGCCAGATCCGTCGCCGATAAAAAATGCTTCCTCCTCTTTTGCTCCGATTCGGCGGGCGAATTCTTTGGCTATATACTGTTCAAGGTTAAATACACTATCGTTTAACAATTCCTCTGATACCTTGATCATAGTAGCCAGCTTATATGCGCCGATGGATACCTGAGCAAAGGAATCGTCGCTTTCGGGAATCTGGCCTTCCTCATCCACCCAGGATGCAGTACCCTTGCTTGCCACCACTGGAATTTTCTTGTCACCGCTGGACGTGGTAATAACATTGGCAATCTGCCTAAAGATATTCTCCTCCTCCAGTGCTTCCACAAGAGTACGCTCAAAGTCGTCGGGAACAAGATATCCACCTTCGGTGTCCTCTCCGATCTGCAGCGCGTTGTGTACGTCATATTTGCGCCTGCCGCGCATCATGTTCCAGAAAGACTGCCTGTACTCATCGCTGGCACGTCCGGTTTTTTCATTGTTGCCAGATATGGAAGTGGGTTTGTCTGTAATAGGAATATTCAACGGTTTTGACAGTTCCAAATCTATGGCAGCCTGACGCTCAAGACGCTCTATTTCTTTGCCCAGCGCAATAACGTCGGCTTCCATTTTTTCATAAGTCGCGGTATCCTCCGGTGAAAGCAGTCCGTCGTTCCCGCGTTTGCTGTCGAGGAAAGCTTTAGCAGCTTCCCATACTTTAGCCCGTTTTTCACGCAGTTCCAGTATTTTGCTCATAATCAAATCCTCCTTACGGTTTTATTTGGGGTCCCCGCTAAATCGCAGATTTAGTGGGGTAAAAGTAGAAAAAGCCGCTTTTCAAGCGACTCAATTGGTGTTCCTTTTGGTTTTTCTTTTGGTTTAAGCTTTTGCAGGATGGAATTTGTTACTGCCTGCCTGCTGAAGATCATTCCTCCTGATACTTCAAATTCGGATGGGAATGATTCATCCTCCATAAACAAGATTCCATCGGCAAAGCCAAGTTCCACCGCTTTTCTTGCGTTAAACCAGCTTTCTGCATCCATTAGGTGCGATATTTTTGCCCTGGAAAGTCCGGTTTTCAATTCATAAGCGTTGATGATGGATTCCTTTATTTCTTCCAGCATTGCGATAGCTTTCTCCATTTCTTCTGTATCACCGATGGCTATTGTCATAGGGTTGTGAATCATCATCATGCTGACTGGTGACATAAAGACGTCACCTCCGGCCATAGCTATGACCGAAGCGGCACTGGCTGCAATACCGTCAATCTTTACCGTCACTTTGCCTTTGTAATCCATAAGCATGTTGTAAATCTGATTTGCTGCAAATATATCTCCGCCAGGGCTGTTGATCCAGATCGTTATATCACCCTCTCCGGACAACAGCTCTGATTTGAACTGCTTGGGAGTTACTTCGTCTCCCAGCCAGCTTTCTTCAGCTATTGGGCCGTCAATATATAATGTCCGGCTGCCATCATCGTTTTGTATCCAGTTCCAGAAGCGGCGAACCGGTTTTGGTTTTTGTGATTTGTTCAACTTTTGATCCCTCCGTTTTAGCATTGTTTTTGCCTGCAAAGGCACCTGCATCGGCAAGCCTGGTCATGTTACCGTTAACAAGATACAGATCTCCACCCAACTCCGCCGGAATCCGGTTCATGTCCTCAAGCTCGCGGATATCGTTAGCAGACATCCAGCCGTTCTGGCGAGCTACAGCATAACCATTCATGCGGCTTGCATAATCACCGCGCAGAAGGCCATCTACATTGAATTTGACAAAGTATGCCCGCTTCTCTGATGGTAAAAGCAGCGCTTTTTGGAGAGCCTGTTCCCAACGCACCACCCACGGGTCAATCGTGTATTTAACAAATTCCAGAGATTGTTGTTCGATGTTTGAAAAGCTTGACTTTTCAAGATCTCCAACCATATGGGGAGGTACTCGGAATATCCGAGCAATTTCATTTATCTGAAACTTTCTTGTCTCTAAAAACTGTGCCTGTTCGGGTGGAATGCCGATTGGTTGAAACTTCATTCCCTCTTCCAGAACTGCAATGCGATGAGCATTGGCACTTCCTTGATAAACAGCATTCCAGCTTTCTCGCACCTTTGCCGGATCCTTTAATACGCCGGGATGTTCCAGAACGCCACCCGGATTTGCTCCGTTGGCAAAAAAGGATGCACCATACTCCTCACAGGCAATAGCCATGCCTATGGCGTTCTTGGCCATAGCAATAGGGGAGTATCCGATCAGTCCGTCAAAACCGAGTCCCGGGATGTGAAGAACCTCATCACTTCGTAGGTATATAAGGCCTGCTTTTGGATTAACCCTACTCTCATCGCTGTCGCGCCGATAAGTGTAAAACAGTTCTCCGTTTGGAGCCCTGTCTACCGTCATTTTGTTTGGCAAAAGTGGATAAAGCGCCAGCACTCGTCCGGAACCATCCCTAATAATTTGAGCGTAAGCATTTCCCCATAAAAGAAGATGACTCATCAGTGTTTCTCGGAACACGAATGAAGTCATCTCAGGGTTTGGTTCGTCATGGAGTAAATAATAGAGCGGGTGGGTCAACGCTTTTTCTTTGCCACCGTCTTCTTTATAGCGGTACACATGAAGCGGAAGCCCGGCGATGGCTTCTGCAAGTATCCTTACACAGGCATACACTGCAGTTGTCTGCATTGCAGTCCGCTCATTGACAGCTTTTCCGCTGGATGTGCCGCCGAAGAAAAAGCTATATGCATTACCGAACAGGCTGTTTTTCGGCTTATCCCTTGCTTTGAACAAACGGGAAAAGATTTTCATAGGCATCACTCTCCGATAATACTTTTTATAAATAACTCATTGACATCTAATTTTACATATGTTATATTACATATGTAAAATTAACTACCTGAAAGGGGATTTGTATAATGAAAGCTACTTTTAATGATTTTCTCAAGGAAAATCCTAATTGCTCAAAATTTGCCAATAATCCTGATGCAATTGCTATTTTCAACATTCTCTCGAAAGAAGAAAACATAATTGCTATGATAGATGCTTCAAATGCAGGCAAGCCAGCATTATCAGCTTGTGTCAGCGAAGTCGAGAGCTTTTTTGATAATAGCAATAACCCCACCATAGACTTAAGGGACGGTTTCACAAGAACTGTCATCGGTCGTATGGTAAAGTCGATTCTTGCACCATTTGGTTATGAACCTAGCGTTCAAAAAGACTTACCTAAGGCTACACCCGCTAAATACTTTACTTCAGCATCCTGTTATGAAAAAACCGGTACGGCTTCAATGCGGATTGTTCGAACTATAGAAGAAATTTAGAGTATTAAAAGCCCACGCTCATCATAGACTGAACCGATATTTTCTCCTCCATGCCTTAACGCGCGGTCAAGCGCCATAATGAGCGCAACCGCGCCATCTATTCTCTCGGTGGATTTTTCTTTATCCGGCTTAATGTTTCCGGCGGGATCAGTTTTGACATAGATATTGTCCATCATCCACCGCAGTACTGGATTACCGCCATGGGCGATGCGTTCTTCCAATGTCAGCTTCATCAACTCTTTTGTAGGCGACGACATATCCTTGAAACCCTGACCGAATGGAACAACCGTAAACCCCAAAGCCTCAAGGTTTTGCGTCATCTGAATTGCGCCCCAGCGGTCAAAGGCTATTTCCTTAATGTTATATTTCATTCCGAGTTCCTCAATAAAGGTTTCGATAAAGCCATAATGCACAACGTTACCCTCAGTGGTATATAAAAAGCCCTGCCTCTCCCAGACATCATAAGGCACATGATCTCTCCGCACACGCTGGGCAATATTTTCCTCCGGTATCCAGAAAAAAGGTAGAATCTGATATTTGTCAGATTCATCAAGCGGTGGAAACACCAGCACAAAGGCGGTAATATCGGTAGTAGATGACAGGTCAAGTCCTCCGTAACAGGTTCTGCCGCGCAATTTTTCTGCATCAACAGGAAACGCACACTTATCCCATTTATCCATTGGCATCCAGCGCACCGATTGTTTCACCCACTGATTTAAGCGGAGCTGACGGAATAAATTTTCCTCTGCAGGATTTTGCTTGGCATTTTCACAAGCCACCCTCAATTTTTCGATGTCGACTGTAATGCCCAGTGACGGGTTAACCTTTCTCCATACCTTTTCACTTGTCCAGTCATCGGTATCGGCTGCGCTGTAGATAACCGGGTAGAAAGTCGGATCTATCTTACGTCCTTGAAGAATATCCTCAGCCTTTTGATGCACTTCCCAGCAGATGGAATTGCGGTCTGTGCCAGCAGTTGTAATCAGGAAAAACAGCGGCTGTTTTCTTGCATCGCCAGATCCGTGAAGCATTACATCATAAAGATCCCTGTTTGGCTGGGCATGAAGTTCGTCAAATACCACACCATGGACGTTTAGCCCATGTTTCGTATATGCCTCCGCTGAAAGCACCTGATAAAAACTGCCTAACGGTTTATATACCAGCCGCTTCTGCGACAGCATTGGTTTAATTCGAGACTTTAATGCCGGACACTGTTCCACCATATCTACTGCAACATCGAAAACAATGGATGCCTGCTGACGATCAGACGCACATCCATAAACCTCGCCACCATGCTCGAAATCACCACAGGTAAGATATAAAGCAATTGCCGCTGCAAGTTCGCTCTTACCCTGCTTTTTTGGAATTTCTATATAGGCAGTGTTAAACTGCCTGTATCCGTTAGGTTTCAAGATTCCGAATATATCCCGGACAATCTGTTCCTGCCAGTCAATTAATTCAAAAGGCATTCCATACCATTCACCCTTGGTATGCTTCAGGCAGTTTATAAAAGTAACAGCGGCATCCGCCGCTTCCTTGTCATATCGAGAACCTTCCGCCATAAACTTGGTTGATTTATATCGTTTTAACTTCCGCAGCTTTGCCGCCTCCTTTCCTAAAATTGAGCAAGAAAAAAGGAACCTCATGGATGAAGTTCCTCTCCTTAGTGGATTTCTATGAAACTTGTTACGTTATAAACGTTATCGTTTGCCTGTCAGGATAAACTCGGCATATTCTTTCTTGTGTTCATTAAGAAATACTACTAATTCATAAAACCCCATTTTATATGCCTCTTCCTCTACTCTTGGCAAATCAAACATATTACAGGCACCGCTGTCCCGTATGGCAGTAATCTGTCTGTAAATCTTTTCTGTTATCAGATTTTTGTTACCCATGTTCTACACTTCAGACTTCTCTGCATCTGAAACTGAATCGCGTACCGCTTTATTGAGAAACGAAATATCAAAACCCGCATCTATATAGCCCTGCCGAATCACCTCGTAATAGTAACGACCCGGTGCTCCCAAAGGTCTACCTTCATTCATGATATACACCATTGCGGGTACCCACTGCCCTTTGAAACGTACCTTAACCGTTTCTTTCCGGTATAGATGCGGATAACCTTCATATCTGTCTAGCGCCTCCTCATCATTAGGCATGATTCTCCAGAGCAGTACCGGTACACTTTCACCTTTTTGCTTTTCTATTGTTGCTACTGCACCACCATTCCCGCCTCTAAATAACAGCCGGTATCCTGTGAGTTTTGCACTCCCCAGCACTTTTGCCGTTGGACAGCGGTATGCCATCTGCCTTAAGTTCAGATTGCTTCCGTATGCTAAATATATGGTTCCTTTTTCTTTGCTCATCGTATCATCCTCCTTGTATTTACCAAGGCAGAGGCGGGGATCCACCCCTGCGCTTGTCTATCTATGCTGCCCGAAACCGCCATGCAGCGTTACCATCAAGGTGTTTGCAAAGATGCTCCCGGCAGTTTTTGAACTCATCACCAATAAGTCCTATGCGGTTGAGATATGTCCGCATGGCAAACTTCTCATTTTCAACCTGTGGTTTCTTGCTGGAAGCGCATTTTTGGGTTAATGCCTGATGGTTTAATCGCAAGGGCAAGCACTATGTAGCTTCTAATTTTTCCCGCATGAAGTTCGCTGTTAAAGCCTCGAAGCTCAATTGTCCCATTGCCGTTAAAAAAGCTGTGCAGGTTCAAAAAGTGGTACCTGCTATTATGGTAATGGGTGCTTCGGCTTTCGCTGTAACCTTCGTACCAGATGCTCTCAATCGCCGCCATGGTTTTGGGCTTACGCCGATTCATCTTCTCAACCAGTGTCGCATCCATCTTTTTACAAAACCGCATCCTGTCCGGCTCAATCTGCAATGCTTTATAGAAAAGGTCATTCTTGCTGGCGATAATGTTGATAAAATTACGGATGCTTCGCGGTGTGTGGTCTGCACCGTCTATATGGATATGAATTCCACAGCTTGTGTTTGCAAAACCTCCAGCCTTGCGAAGCCTCCTTATCAATTCCTGCAGGGTTTCAATGTCTTCGCGGTATGTCAGTATCGGGCTTACCAACTCGACGCTATATTCCCGGCCTGCCGCTACAATCCGGCCGCTTTCCTTTTTCTGAGTCCGGATGCTTCCGTCGCTCATGAATTTCCATATCCGTCCATCCGGTGCAATAACCTTTTGGGTATCGTAATAATCTCCACTGGATTCAATCCTCCCTCCAAGAAAAGCTGCTGCAGTTTTTGCCGCCTGTTTTCTTGTAATCCCCGTCAATTCTACCTCGATTCCAAATCTCGTTGTAAGCATTGCGCTTTCTCCTCGCTTTCTCTGTGTTTTTTGCCCTTTGGCAGTGTACATTAGGCCATTGAAAACACAGGATAGCAAGGCAATTCTGCATGAGTTTCCGCTGGATTTTGGACGATTTTCCGCATCTTAATTTGTGTACATTTACAGCTTTCTGATCATATCTACACCATAAGCTACACCCAAAGAAGAACCGCAGTCCCAGTCAATATGAACAGTTCCGATATCATCCACATAAGAGACTGTTCCTTGGTCTCCCGGTTTCAGCTTAGAATACGGATCATCCATGTAGATAAGCTCAACGCGTGTTCCCGGCGGATACTGCTCTTTAAGGCGAAAGACTGTTTCTTTTGAAGGAAAGCCTCTTGCACTCATAGCTCGTCCCTCCTCTCCAGGATAATATGCGGCATACTTTGGATAATCTCTACCATCCGGCATTACCAACACTCCATCAGACCGTCCCCGCTGCTTAACCAGCAAGCAAAGCCATACTCCATCCTCGTCAATTCTGCAAAGCCCTTTGTTTTCCTCAATAAATGTGCGGTCAACGCATAGGTCGGCAACGAAGTTGTCATAGTCAATCTTTGAAAGCTCAATGGTTTTTACAACTGCAAATCGTTTCCTCGTCTCATACCGATGCGGCACCTTTAGATCCTCAATCCTAAACGGATGCTTGACAAAGAAGGCGGTGCTATAAAAATCATTCATTCTCATCCACCGCCTTTGCTCTGCCTTTCCGGTACGCCCCGTTGCCGGACAGCCTTGAAAGTAGCACCTTGCGTTCGGTTTTGAAGTTATCTCCTATAAATCCCAACCTAAGCAGGAAACAGCGAAAAGCATATTTTTCATTATCTGCCGGTTTTTCAATGCGCAGCACACGCTTCTGAGCTTTTGCCTGTTCTGCCATCTGCTTTACAAGCGTGATATACGTCTGCACCTCGTCGGCATTTAGGGTCGCGTTCCAAAAAGGGAAAGCAATCTCATCATTTTCAGCGAATACTTCAAGTTCCCGGTCAAGCGACAGTGCTTTCTTAATCAACGTCTCTTTGCTGGCCAGCATATTTCTAAGGTTTTCAAGGCTTGTCTCGCCAAAGCCCTCCAAAGAAAGAGTAATTGTCATGGTTCCCTCTGCAGATAAGCCCGCCATATTCAGCGCGTCAATAACGGGACGGATGCTTTTGATTTCATCAAGACTGATTTTCGGCGAGTGAACCACACTGTCCCTGTCTACCGTCCAGCTGCCAGCAGTGCTCCCGTCGTTTACCTCATACGCAAAACCCGGCGCTCCGGCATAGCGCACCCCGCCTTCAAGAGCTTCAGCAATGACTGTGGCAATGGCTTTCCTCTCCTGACCGACAACCTTCTGTGAAAAACGAAAGCTATTATTGCTCATGCCGTTCACCTCCCCTCAAATAAGCTAAACCATTTCTGATTCCCATAAAAAATCCCACCTTTCCTTTTTGGTGGGGTACATTAACGCTCTGTTTTGAGGGGAAAGCAAGGACATTTTTAAGCAATCTGTGTTTCAGCGTAAGGAATTTTTTTGCCACCTGACAGCAGAAATACTAAATCTGCTCCAAATTGTGAAACATAGCGCTTTACAATCACATCGCAGTATTTCGGGTCAAGCTCCATCATAAAACAAACCCGCCCGGTCTGCTGCGCTGCAATCATTGTCGTACCGGATCCGCCGAACAGGTCAAGGGCTAAATCTCCAGTATGGGAACTGTTGAGCATGGCCTTTGCCACAAGTGAAACCGGTTTCATGGTCGGGTGCTCTTCCGACACTTTGGGGCGAGGTATCTCCCAAACATCCGACTGTTTGCGGTCTTTAAGCGGGCAAAGGCGCGTCCCTTCAAGCCAGCCGTACCAGATCGGCTCGTACTGGGTATGATAGTCCTTTCTGGATAGTACAAGGCTGTCCTTTTTCCATATGATTGTGCTTGACCAGTGATACCCTGCCTCCCGCATGACGTTCATCAAACTGCCCCATTCCTGGGCACTCATTACCACATATGTCATGCATCCGGCTTCAGAAACCTTCCTCATACAATTAAAAGCGCGCAATAAAAAAGCGCCGAATTCTTCGGTGCTCATCTTGTCATTTAAAATTTGCCTTGGCTTCCAGCTCGGATGCCTGGTATCCGAACCGTAATCCACGTTCCAGGGCGGGTCGGTGAAAACAAACCTCGCCTTTTGGCCAGCCATCAGCTTCTGCACATCTGAAAGCAAGGTGCTGTCACCACACATCAGACGGTGGCTGCCAAGCATCCATATATCACCCCTTTTGGTAACCGGAGTTTTAATCTCTGCTGCTGCCTTTTCCGCATCGAAATTATCTTCTTTGACATTGGCGGCTGTTTTATCACGGAACAACTCGTCGATTTCTGCAGCGTCAAATCCTGTAAGAGAAACGTCAAAGCCATCTTCATTTAAGTCCATAAGCAGGTCGGTCAAAAGCGGAATATCAAACTCGCCGCTGATTTTATTCAGAGCGACATTGAGCGCCTTTTCCCGCTGTTCATCCAAATCAACTACAACACAGTCGATCTCTTTATACCCCAAAGCTGTCAGTACCTTATACCGCTGATGCCCGCCGACGATGTTCCCGGTTCGTTTGTTCCATATGACCGGCTCTACATATCCAAACTCTTCAATAGACCGGCGTAGTTTTTCATATTCAGGGTCGCCCGGCTTTAAGTCCTTCCGCGGGTTATATCTCGAAGGTTTTAATTTTTTCTTGCTGGTATTTTCAGTATATCCATAAATCTTAACCCTCCAATTTGACGGCTTTTTCACCGGTGAAGTCCTCCCAGCGCTTAACAGCTAAATCACAGTAAATAGGAGATAACTCCATCGCATAGCATTTACGCTCAGTCTGTTCAGCCGCAATTATAGTGGTGCCGCTGCCGGAAAACGGTTCAAGCACAATACCGCCTTTGTCGCTGTGCATTTTGATGCACCGCCATGGAAGCTCCACAGGGAACATTGCCGGATGTTCCTTGTTTGCCCGTACAGTCGTCATCTCCCATATGCCCGCATAGCCCCACTTCTTACGTTCTTCCTTTGTAAGCCGTTTCACAAATTTATAACTGTGCCCGGCAAACGCCGAAAGCCACACATACTCCTGATCGTTGTATTCCTCAGCCTCGCCGTTTTTGCTGAAGGCTGAAATATATTCATACTGCTGAACCGGCTTATTGGACACAAGGTGATAGGGTCCAACGCCGAAATTCTGCCCCTGCTTCTTCCAGATGCGGATCCATATGGGGCGGTAGCCGTTGTCTAAAAACATATTCACGCTGTATACGCTGGTAGGCTCAATGAACTGTGAGCCGGTGGCGTAAAGGTCGCCCAGGTTCCAGCAGACAATATCTGCATACCTGCACAGGTTTCTAATCACTGGGCGTACTGTCTCGAACCATGGTTCAATCCCGGCCTTTTCATATTCTTTGCCTACCCCATATGGAGGGGAAGTCACTGCCATCTGTGCGTGACACCCTTCCATCAACTTCTCAAAATCCTCATCCTTAGTAGAGTCGCCGCACATCAAGCGATGATTCCCGAGAAGCCAGATATCGCCCCGCTTCGTTACAGGTTCGCGCTGCACAATTTCCTCATGCGCTTTATCTATGTCAAAGCTGTCTTGTATCGCCTCTTTGGAGTACCATCGGTTAAGCAGTTCGTCTATTTCAGAAGCGTCAAACCCTGTAAGCGAAACATCAAATGCACCTGCGTCCAACTCAGCCATCAGTTCAGCCAGTTTATTCTCATCCCACTCTCCCTGAATCTTATTAAGAGCAAGATTGAGCGCTTTTTCTCTCTGCAGGTCAAGATCTACAACGACGCAATCTATCTCAGTCTGTCCCAAGTCCAGCAAAACCTTTAAGCGTTGATGCCCGCCTACCACATTACCTGTTTTTTGGTTCCAGATAACAGGCTCCACATAGCCAAATTCCTCTATTGACCGTTTTAGCTTTTCATATTCCTTATCGCCAGGTTTTAAATCCTTGCGCGGGTTGTATTCTGCAGGATTAAGTTTGTCAACAGATATTTTTTGTATGTTCATGTTGCATTCTCCTGTTCAATATTTTCTTAAGACCCTTTTTTGCGCCCTCACAATCTCCGTTTAATACTTGTCCCCGCAGAGTCTTAAACTGCTGCTTCGTTAAATGGTCTTTATATTTTCTAAGTTCTCTAAGGAAGATTAACTTTATATTACTCATCAGCCACCCCTCCTGGCTGTCAGGAGTTTTTCCATCACGTCGTCGTGGGGAGTGGCCCCTTTGTATTCGGTAGCACAGTTTTCCCGCACAACTTGGTAAATCTGATACCACAGGTTATTTGCCTGTTTCATGAAGCTTTGGCTCATCGCCACATAAGGTGACGGGATGGCATTGCCAGTCGTCGGATGCTTGGCAAGAAAGCCAAATTCGGTGATACATTCCTCGCACTGGATCCACCGCGCCACACTCTGGGCATATTGCTCTATAAGCTGCGCAGGGATAAGGTGAACACACCTGCGTTCCTTAAGCCACTGCCATGTTTTTTCGTATATTTCCACCGCCAGTGTTGTTTTTCCGTTCTTCTGCTTTGCGGCAAGATAATCCCTTGGTGGCGGCATGCTCCCTCCTTCCAGTTCCGCAGCATCCGTAAACTCCATTACCATGAGCTTTCGTCTGCCGGGATTTCCTTCCAAAATCTTATCCGCCAGAGGCTTTTTCTTCTGTCCTGCACCGATACGTGCCCCGCCGCGGTTGGTACCGTCCTTTGCCATACACATCACCTCGATTCATGTAAAAATAAACAGGGGATATACCCCGTTTGAAACTGCGATTTTTCGCGCGTGACCCCCCGCCCGTTGCACAAAACTACTTCACCAGAGATTTTGACCCCCCTACCGTCTTGCCCATCGTTCTCCTTCGCGAGCAGTAATCGATGAGTGACATTGTTTGCACAGGCTCATAAGGTTACTGTCTGCATTGGTTCCGCCTTTGGATAAAGGGATAATATGATGTACCTCTTCGGCTGGTGTAAGCCTTCCGTACTTTTGGCACTCCTCGCAAAGCGGATGCTCTGAGATATATCTGTCCCTGATGCGTTTCCATCTCCGACCATAGCGTTTTCTTGTTTGGGGATCTCGTTCGTATTTGTTGTAATAAGCATCCTCTTGCCTTTGATGCATGTCACAGTACCTTCCGTCCGTCAGTTCAGGACAGCCTGGAAAGGAGCAAGGCCTTTTTGGCTTTCTTGGCATCTGGCCACCTCCTTTACGGGTATAAAAAAAGCCCTCACAGGTTCATCCCATGAAGGCTTATCCATAATTTTTCACAATACCATTATATTTGGATTTATAATGAATTTCATCTCATAAAAATCTCATCTTGAATACTGAAAAGCATATTTGCTATTTGCCCATGGCATCCTGCCATTATAATATTTATCCGAAATATACCGCTGCATATCGGGTGATAAAGCTGCAAGCAAAAGATAAGCCTTTTTTCTATCTTCCTCTAACTCCTGGGTGCTTTTATAGAAGGAACATTTATCTTGCTGACACTTGCGTACAGTCAGGATATTGCAGCCATTCTTTCCGTTACTGCCAAAACAATTATCGTACATCTTTCTTCACTCCCGTTTTATGTCATAAGAAAAAGCCCCGAAGGGCTTATGCGTTTTAATGGCATTTTTTCATGATATCATTATATATTGGATTTCTATGTTTTGCATCTCATAAATATCTCACCTAAAAGGAAGCTAAAAATATCAGTTTATTTGTTCAAAGATAGCTTTCGAGTATACTTCTATATCTCCAGGAGTAAGCATGTTAAATTTTTCTTTCACAGCAACAAAATATTCCCCGATCAATTCTTTGGGTATTACACGATTAGAATGCGCATCCACCGGCAAACCGTCCCTGGTACGCCGCCATGGCTTCTCCAGATGCGTAAATTCTTCTAATATTTTTCCGCTATAACAGCAAAAGTTTTTAATAACACTATCCAGTATTGCTTTTTCAGAAGTTGTAAAAACTGATTCATCGAAAACTTCAACACTCTCAATTGGGTCAAACCGATAAGATGAATACCTGTTATATACATCTCTGTAAACCGGTCCATGAACCCATGCCTCACAGTCTTCTTCAAAAAGAAACCGTCCTTCAAAAGCATAATAAAAACCCTGGACATAATATAGTGCCTTTTGTAAAGCTAAAGGAGTTATGTCCTCGCACTTATAAAGCAGATATTGTATAATCGAGTCCAGCTTTGAACCTGCATTTTTTCCCTCTCCAAGCAGTTCCTGTACCTTCCGCTTACTTTTTTCATATGCCTGCGGAGATTTTAAATTATCCTTATTTTTCTCCAGCAATTCTTTATAATACGCTGGATCATCATAAATCTTTTGAAGAATATCCGAATACTGTTTTGTAGGCATATCACCCTCACAATATCTCGAAAAAGTCATTTCTCCCCAGCCTAAAAGCAATGACAGCGGACGTTTGCCAATATTGTATTTCTGAGGTATTTCTAATATCTTCTCCAGCGAAATAATGCCGTTTTTTTGACGGTACGTGTCATACAAAGCCTTTAGATTTTCGTCCTCTATATCCGCTACATAGACTTCGCTCCCACATTCCGTACAAACAGCCTTCTTTCCAGTATACTCATATTCTTCGCCTTTAAGTTTACCCTTAATTGTTGCTGTTTCTACCATGTATTCGACATCTCTTCTGCATTCCTCGCAAAATGTCTTATTCCTATTCATAAGGCGACCTCCTTTCAAACTCTCAAACTTTCTGATTGATCATCGGAAAAGATAATCAATCGGCTTGTTTCGCTTATGAAACGATATGACAACCACTCGTTTTCCACTCTCACTATCAATTAGATTAAATTTCGTATATATATCAACTAGCTCCTCGATACCATCAAAGTTAAATAACGTAACCTGGGGACAAAATACATATAAAACCTCATGTTCAAATCCTATTTTTGTATTTTGCAATGAATGGCAGAAATCTTCTGTTTTTATTTTTAGTAAAATCTCTTTTTGCCTTCTACTATTTAAGTTATATTCATTTATAAAATCTATGTTTTCTTGTCTATTCTCATTTTTTGATATAATAAATCTGCCCTCTCTTATACAGTCTTGTATCATTGCCAAAATCTCATCAATCTGATCCCGGGTATAGTTCTGATTATAGTGCTGATTCATTGCATCACCTCTTTTGTGATACAATGATACTATATTATATGCCTATTGTCAAGATTTATGCATCAATTAGTTCATTTTTTCAAATCTAATTGATTTTCTTATTAAAGAGCGTATACTATAAATAACAGATCCTACGAGCTTACTTTAAGCGCAATACAGTAGGCCATAAAAAATACCCACTTAGGTAGATCGCTCTATCTAAGTGGGTTTCCTATTTAACATGCAGCTAATGTTATCTTAAACTACTTCCCATATAAAAGCAGTGCAAGATGATTAAGCGCCTTGTCTTTCCTGCGGTATACCTGTGCTCTTTCAAGAAACAGCTTCTCTCCGATGTTTGCTACAGCTTCTGTCTTACTCACATCATTAACAAAAAATTCTGTCAGTATAAACTGTTCTTCCTCCGACAGAGCTTCCCAAGCAGGCTTGAACCACTCCATATATTCCAATGCCCGCCTGTAACGTTCTTTCAACACATCAATCTCGTCAAGGCAAGCAGCAAGGCGTTCTTCGCCGCTTTTGGGATTGTGTTTGCCCGGAACTCCGGTAATCTTTGCACTATGAGGGCTTGTCATACGGGTTTCAATTTCATATATATCCTCATCACTGTGTTCGATAATGTACTGCATGCTGCTGTAATCTTTCAAAGCTTCAACAGCAGCCGCTTTTTTATCTAAATACTGCCATGCAATCAGCATATCGCACCTCCAAAAAATCAAGATAAAAAACCTTGATCTTTGAAGCAGTGTGCTTTTTTGCATTGCTTTGCAGTGCTTGTTTCCTTGTTCGTTATGTCTTCGTTCTTTGCAGAAGGCCATGCTTTTCCAGAATAACCTTCACCTCATCTACCGAATGGACAACCGCTGCCACTCCTCCGGCATTGAGGATTTTTTTGATGGTTGCTTCCTGCAGTTTTGTTGTCTTTCCCGATGGGGTTTTTACTTCAAAAGCTATAAACCGCCCATTTACACAGGCAATAATGTCTGGTATTCCCGCTGTCCCGTACATACCGCCATGTTCCTTCCAGCAGAAACACCCCGGTACTGTCTTTAAGTACCGCAGGATTTTAGTCACAATACTCTTTTCAGACATAACCGCTCATCCTCCAAAAATGTTACTTTTTCCCCTCTTGTTACCCCGGTATTTCTAAAAAGGTAACTTCTCAAACCCGCTTTACAAGCGCATTTGCGGATTTTGTTACCTTGTTACCTCTTTTTGGGGGAAGGTATAGACACAAATATTTATATTTTTTTTATTTTTTATTTTTTCAAAAAATAATTTCATCTCTCGCGCGTATATATAAAGTTGAGGTAACAAAGGTAACATCGGTAACAAGTGGCTATTCATCAGCGTTTCGGGCGTTACCTTTTTGTTACCTTGTTACCTTTTTCGATACTAAAGAGGCTCAATATCTGTGATCTCAAAGCCGCTCACATCGCATCGCTCTTTCAGTATCGAGAAATCAAGAGCCCACGCTTTTTTTGTTTCATTTCCGAAACGCATCGTTTTATTGCTCTCTATAAAAAAGTCACTTTGCCTCAATTGCTTCAAAAACTGGTTATATGGAAGACATTCACCTGTGATTGCATAATCGCGTCTGTACTTGGTATAGCGGTCATATACATCACAGAAACGAATCCCGATAACCTTGCCATCTTTATCAAAAGTGTAGTCTTGATTCGGAGCCAGTTTCATCCGGGCCATGATTTCCAGCGTCTGTTCTACAATGGTCTTATTATTACTGCCGCCATCCAGTAAGTACTCCTGCACACCGTTCTGAAGATATCGAATACATGCACCTTTGTTAATGGGAAACACTTCAGACCACGTTACATTAAGGAATTCACACAGTTTGTTTACTAGGCTCAATCCGGCATAGCAGCATGCAAGGTTATTGACGATACGGGATGGAAACTCATCAGATATCTCTGACTTTGCTTCCTCATACCATTTCTCCGCCTCATCGGGCGATACCCTGAGTGCTATATCCAGCAGGCTCCGGCCGAAGCTGCCAAGCAGATCCGCTTTTGCACACAACTTATAAAATGCTTGCCTATGGCTGGCCGGTTTTAAGTCCTTCTTACTGAAAAGCAATTCTATACTTCGTTCCCTAATAGCCGCTTCATCCGGCGATTCCTCACCAGCTACAATAATAGGCGCCAACAGTTCATAAGTAACAGCACTTTGATCCGCCCGGCCACGGACACCTTCATGCCCGTCATATGCATCACGAAGATGGTTGTATAAGGCATTTAGCCTTAACTTGTTGTAACCGCTAAAATATAATTAACAGATTCCGCTAAATAAAAATGAACAGTATTTACCACAATATACCTTTCCTGTATGATTGAACTGGCAATTCAATCATCATTGGGAGAGGGTATAATGAAAATTGCGGAAAGGTGGAGCATGTATTTAGAAATACACCGGCTTAAGGAGTTAGGATTAAATGTATCACAGATAGCCAGACATTTAGGCATTTCCAGAAATACCGTGTACAAGTACGAAAGGCTTGAGCCAGATGAATTAGAGAAGGCCATTAAAGAATTGAAGACCCGGCAGAAAAAGCTGGACTGTGTTGGTGGAGAAATTTTATCGTGGCTTAAGGAATATCCGGATTTTTCAGCAGCTCAGGTACTGGACTGGTTATTAGAAAGGCACCCGGAGGTAGATGTCTGTGAGAGTACCGTAAGAAATTATGTATCTAGATTAAGAAAGGAGCATGATATCCCGAAAACCATACATAAAAGGCAGTACGAAGCCGTCGAAGACCCGCCCATGGGTTATCAGATGCAGGTTGATTTTGGTGAGACCAAACTTAAAAATATCAAAGGGAATCTAATCAAACTTTGGTTCATTACCTTTGTGCTGTCCCATTCCCGGTATAAATACGTGGCGTGGCTTGACCGGCCCTTTACAACGGCAGATGTTATCCAGATTCATGAAAATGCTTTTGCATACTTTGGTGGTATGACAAAAGAGATTGTCTACGACCAAGATCATCTTATCCTGGTCAGCGAAAACTACGGAGACCTGATTATGACGCATGAATTTGCCGCTTATGCGAAAAAACGGGGTTTTCAAATCTACATGTGCCGTAAACAGGACCCAGAGAGCAAAGGACGGATAGAAAACGTAGTGGGATACGTAAAAAAGAACTTTGCTAAACATCGGATGTTTTTTAACCTGGACAAGCTAAACGAAGATTGCTTGGCCTGGCTAGAACGGACAGGTAACGGAAAGAAGCATAACACGACAAAGAAAATACCGGCGGAAGTGTTCGTACTCGAAAAACAACACCTTCGACCGGTTCTTGAAAAAATGGAAATAAGTTGTACCAATAGTATAACAAGACGAGTTCGAAAAGACAATACTGTTTGGTACAACGGCAATCGCTACTCGGTTCCGTTGGGAACATACGACGGCATGGATAAAGAAGTCTTGGTCGAAGTAGTTGATGATAATGTCCTGGTAATTTATGACCAAGCTACCGCCAGGAACTGGCCAGGCACAATATATGTCATGAAAAAGGCAAGCTGATTAAAAATAATAATCACAGCCGGGACCGTTCCAAGGGAATTGACAAGTATATTGACAGTGTAGCTAACCTTTTTAACGACCCTTCACAGGCCAGAGCATTTCTCGAAAAAATCCGGGAACAAAAACCACGATATATCCGGGATCAGTTGCAATTAATCCAGCAAAATATCACGGATTTAAGCACGCAGGTAATTGCAAAGGCGCTGGGATATTGTTTGAAACACAAGTTATTTAGTGCAACAGATTTTGTTGACGCTGTAAAGCATTTTAAAGAACAGGATACTTTGGGAAAACCCGTATATAAAGATGTTTCACCAGAAATTAAGCCTTTAGACGAAACAGACCGAAGCAAACTGAAAACCAAACCTCAGGTGCGAGATATTAAAATTTATCAACAAATTATGAATGGAGGCCTGATATGCCAGGAGTAACCGCTGAATTAAAACAGCAAATGAAGTTGTTGAATTTTTCTGAAACAGCAAAGATTCTTGATGATTTTTTAATAGACGCAGAGGCCAAACAACTTACCTGCCGGGAGTTTCTACATCAACTCATCCAGTATGAGCTGCATAAACGGGAAGAAAAACACCAGGAAAAGCGGTTGAAATGGGCGGCATTCCCGGAATATAAATCTCTCGAATCCTTCAATCCGGCTGAACAACAATCCTTAAGTAAAAAGCAGTTACAACAACTGAAGGAATTACTATGGGTTGAGCAGGCATACAATCTCATATTGCTTGGGCCTCCTGGAGTCGGAAAAACCCATTTGGCTATTGGCTTGGGTATTGAGGCTATTCGCCGGGGGTATAAAGTCAGCTTTATTCAGATGGATGCCCTGATTCACCTGTTTAAGACTCAGGAAATCACCCGCAGCGGCCGGGTTAGGATCAAACGGATAATTTCCTCAGACTTGGTCATAATTGATGACCTGATGTTTATGGCCATGGATCGCAATGAAGCCAATATGTTCTTCCAACTGGTCAACCGGCTCTATGGCCAAACCTCTCTGATAATTACCTCTAACAAAGGTCCTGAAGACTGGGGAGAGTTGCTCGGTGATCCGGCAATTACAACCGCAATTTTGGATCGCATAATCCATAAAAGTGAGGTGGTTCATTTAAGTGGTGACAGCTACCGAATCAAACATCGCAAAACCATTTTTGGAAATAATTAGATGCTAAAAATTATTTAGCGAAATTTGTTCAAAAGTACTTGACGGTCACACTTGTCTATCTTTGAAGGTTTGAATTCATCCATCAGCTGCGGTATCAGATTCGATGATGCAGATTCCTTCATCAGTGTAAATGCAGTAACCTGTGTAGCCGCGCGGATTTTACTGCATGAAAATACCGGCAGAATAACCCGCTCCAATGTATTACTTTTTCCGCTGCCCTGTTCTCCGACAAGCAATAAATGCGGAAATTTAATGCCCGATTTTTTAAGATGCGGTTTAATAAAGCATCCTGCTACCCATGCCATCACTGACACCGTTTTTATAGGTTCGTTATAGCTGAGGATCCATTCTCCAAGCATAACAAGCTGTTCCTTTGTCAATGGCTCAAAGATTAGAATATCGGTTGTTATGCTTTTATACTTATCAAGCTGCACGATATCTTCAACAATGTTGCCTCCGGCTTCAATGGCACCATCCGTTGAAACATATACCATCCGCTCGCCATGCTCATAAATTCCAAGAGCCTTGACCCCTGTTTTTTGTACCCACTCCATTTCGGATATATAACCTTTCAGCAGTTCCAAATCTCCTTCTGAGCCAAAATAGCCTAAGGATATTGTCCGGCGGTTCAAGATATTTTTAAACTTTTGGATGTTATTGAAGTCGGTAGTCATAAAGGTCTGGCGGTATACTTCATCGCGGATTGTAATAAGATCGGCGGTCATTTGCGTTTCATCTTCTGATACAATCATCTCCACCGGCTGGATGATAAAGTTTGTTATAGGATACACGCTTTCGCCTCTGGTGCGGTAATACCTGCCCTCATGTTCAAAGATAACCGACTCGCTCTCGCGGCTGTATACGTTCTCTGTGACTTCAATGGCCTTATCCAGTGTCTCCTGCCCATATGTTGCTCCACTTGCATGATGTACCGTATCCCACTTTTCCCGGAATAACCCGGAATTTCTAAACAGCCTGTCCATCTGCTCTTTGTTTTTGCCTGACCAGAAAGCCAGCATACAGCAAAGGGCAAGGTCGGCTTCGGACTGGCTGGGATACCCTGCTTCCTGCCATTTTCCTTCCCATAGCAGGTTAAATTCCTTATGGTTTTCGGCTGTCCGGGCTTTCTCCAGAATTTCTTCGTCTGTAAGCGGCTCTAGCTTAACCACCTTACTGTCTTTCTTGCTTTTTCCTCTCCGCTTTTTACTTTTGATATAATTCTCATGTATCCAGGCCAGTGCCCCGTTATCTTCAGCAATGTAATCAGGAGTCCCTGGCAGTCGTTCGCCAGTCATTGTGAAATATCTGCTGTGGGCATACATTTCAACGCCGGTTTTTGTGTTTTTATTGCCCTTGGCAGGCATCTCCCCTTTATAGAAAATATGAAGCCCAGTTCCTGAAGGGCTGATTTCCGTATAGGACGGAAACCGCTCAAGGATAGCCTTGGCGGTATCGTTTAATTCCCCAGTGTTTTTGTCGCGGCAGTGATCTATGTCTATCCCTACTAAGCCTCCGCTTTTTGCGAATACAAAACCCAATCCGGTATAGAGGTATTGTTCTTTTGCCGCAACCGCATTGTCAAGGGTCGACCAGTCGTTTGGGTTAGTGCTTGAGGCTTTTCTGCCGGTTAAGGGATTGTAAGGGATTTTACTGTCTTTTCCGTCCTTTGTGTTTGGTTCCAGACGCCAGCATATCCATTGCTTCCGGTTAGCCAGTTCTTTAGGGAATGAGATGCTCACTTACATCGTACCTCCTCGCATTGTTCATTAAAATACCGGATCGGAATGCTGCGCTGCTTTGCCTTTTCAATCTCAATGGACATCCCTTTAGTAATTTTTCTGCCAAATACCCACACTTCTGAACACTTTGACATCAGCACCATGCCAAAGAACAAGCCCAGATCCCGCATTTGTTCATCATCGTCGTCCATAAACTGCGGAAACAAGAGGTGCGGAGCAATAGGTATGCAATTCCTGCTCACTGCAAAGCGGCAGTACCCCTGAGCCTTACGGATATTACGTTCTATATCACCAGCATATGGGCTGCAGATAAATACCATCGGTCTGTAAGGCGCTTTCCTGGCCTCTCGCTCAATCCTAAGCAGTGCTTCATAAGGTGTGGGGTCGTAATATCCTTCCGCGTTAAACTTGCTGATACTCATGGTATTACCCCCTGCCTATGCGCTTTTTTGTTCACGTTCGATTACAGGCAATATACCTTTCTTGTTTTTAAGAAGGTCATAGATAAATAGCCTTCCTTTTTGTGTCCAATATGTGTGCATTACGCTTCTTTCTGCATCAATAGCATGGGTCTTGGACTGCGTGTATCCTTGATCGGCGTACTCCTGATATAAAAGCCAGCAGTTTCCCATTTTGTACTGTACCCCAAGTTCATGAAGCAGCTTATTGAAAGCGCGGCCAGACATTCCGTAATCCTTGGCAATCTTGCTGATCGGAACAAGGCTTTTATTTTGCAATATGAGATCATAATAGCTCGCCTTGGGCTTTAGCTCGCTGATAATCTGTTTATTCTTTGCATTCTCTATTTCTAAAGCTTTCCGTCTGTCGCGTTCTGCCTTTAGTTCAGAGAAAATCCTGATACCATACTCCGGATTAGAAATCATCTCTTCGATAACTTTATCTGTAGCATAAACTCCATGTTTTCTTATCGTAGGCAAGACTTCATCAAAGACCCATCTTTCAAAGCGTTCAGCAGCAGGAAGCTTTGATTTAACAATTAATCGGAAAAGATCTCCTTCCGGAATAAATTTTATATCCTGCTCACCGCCACTTGTAAGGACTCGGTGTTTCACCGACCCCTTTGTATGTCTCTTAATTGCATCGTAGGGATCTAAGTATCCAAGCATCCTCGCGCAATCTGCCGCAGGGAAGTATTCCTTTCCATCAATAACGAGTACTTTAAGTTCTCCAAATTCTGTATTCTTAAAAACCTGTAAGTTATTCATAACATCAATCCTCCATTTCTTTCATTTCTCCAAAATTTCTCCCTACCGAAGCCTCTGCCACAATAGGTACATCAAATTCAGGGAAGGGTTGTGTTTCCATACACTCTTTTATTAAAGCAACTGCTTCGTCCACCTTGTCTTCCGGTAATTCAAAAACCAGCTCGTCATGTATCTGCAGTATAGGTTTCAGCCAAAGCCTTTCGGGAAGTCCACTGATGATGCGCCCACAGGCAAGCTTTAGAATATCTGCCGCTGTACCTTGAATAGGTGTATTTAATGCGCACCGCTCGGCAAACGACTTCTTGCCCCAATCTGATGACCGAATTCCCAGCAGGTATCTTCGCCTGCCCAGCCATGTTTCTGTATAGCAGCTTACAGCAGCCCGCTTTTTAACCTCATCCTGCCATTTGGCAAGACCAGGGTATCCGGCTTTCAAGTTTTGAATGATGGTCTCACATTCGGACAAAGTCGGGTTCAGGCCTGCTTTAAATTTAAGTGTCCTCTGTAAGCCAGTAGGAAACAGGCCATAGAACACACCAAAATTACAGTTCTTTGCAATGGTCCTGCGCTCTTTATAATGCGGAGCATTTTTGTCTGCTGCCTCTTCAAAAGGAATGCGGTAAATAACAGAAGTGGTCTGAGCGTGGATATCACCGCCAGTACGATAGGTTTCCAGCATACGTTTGTCCCTGCAATAAAACGCTCCGACGCGCAGTTCTATCTGTGAAAAGTCAAGGGATAAAAGAACCTTTCCGGCTGGCGAAATGATAAATTTCCGTATGCCTATTGGGTCATTATCTTTCTGCGGGCAATTCTGCATATTCGGGTTTCTTGACGCAAATCTGCCTGTCTCTGTCCCCAATGGCATAAGGTCCGGATGAATCCTGCCGGTATCCTCATCAATAAATCGAAGATACCCGTCTATATAGGTGGATTTGAGTTTTCCCCACTTGCGGTATTCCTGCACCAGTTCAAATAAGCGAGCAAGTTCAGGCCTGTTGGATTCACACCATTCTTTTAACAGGATCATGGTTTCATCATCGGCAGCTTCCTGATGTTTTGCGGTCGTTTTCATTACCGGAAGACCGAGATCCACAAAAAGATATTTTTTAAATGCTGAAGTTGAAGCATTTGCCCCAATCTCTACATTGCCGATAATTCCGGCAATCTCTTTTCTGATACTGACAATCTTTTCTGCGGCTTCCGCTTGTTTCTTCAGCATGGCTGACTTATCCACCAATATGCCGTTATACTTCATTATCCCGACATACACTGATGTAGGCGATTCTACCTCTTCCACAATGGTTCTGTGTTTGGGTAAAAATCTATCAAACCACTGATTGAAAACATGATACAAGCGAAGAGTGTAGTCGCTGTCAGCACAAGCGTAGCGGACAGTCTTCTCATCCTGAGGGTTCAATTCATCGAAAAAGCGGCCGTCAGTAACCGTTGAGAATTCTGTCATTTCTGCTTTGCAGAGTGCAGGCGCAAGCGTTTTAAGTCCGCTGTCAGCAAGACTTCTGAACTCCCACTTGCTTTTTAATGTAAGTTGTGATGCTGCAATCGTGTCATAGCAAGGCTTTTGAAGGACAATGCCTCTTGCGTAAAGGAACATAGACTCAAAAGCCAGATTATGAGCAACTTTTATTACATCTTTTGATTCGAATAGTAATTTCAGATAATCCCATATTGCCGCCTGGTTCTCTGCATTTCGCCCGCTACGATGTTTAAGTGGAACATATATAGCAGTCCCTTCTGATACTGAAAAACTGATCCCTGTAATATCTGCTTTATGAGCATCCAGAGCTGCACTTTTATCGTTCCTCCATTTATCGCGGGGTGACGTTTCAAAGTCGAAAGCAAATAGGACAGTGTTTTTCAGATACTCTTTTATTTCAGACAGCATATAAACACATTTGTATCCCATGCGGTTCTCCTTTCCGCCCTATCGGAGATGGAAGTTACTCTCCGATAGGGCCTTTGATCACTTAAGCGGCTCAGTAATTTCACCTGATTTAGGGTCTACATTTATTACCTCTTCACCGGCAGGTTCAGTGTCATGGCCGACTCGGGTACTGAATGCTTTGACCTGCTCGGAAAGCTTGGATATCAACGCATATTCGTCAGCGGTCAGATCCCGATCTACAGCAAACTGAGCCTGTGAATAGGTGATACCGCTTGAGTTAGTCGCCTTTTTCAAAGAAAAGCGGGTAACTACGCTGTTTGATTTTCTGCCTTTAGAAAGCAGCCTTTTGATATAGCGGGAAAACTCTTTCAACGATCCTGTTGGCAATGAGAGTATCAACGGGAAAATCTCCCCTTCACGCAGTACATATATCCTGCGGCGGTTCTTGCAAGCTTTGCTGCCGTTTTCCCCAGAACCGAACTGATTATATGGGCATTTGGCACAGCTTCCTCCGGGGTCTCCTTCGCCGGTTATACCATCAAAGCTTCCGCAATCCGGTGGGTTACTACCTCCGGTATACTTGTCCTTGTAGTATGCATAAAGTGGATGATGATAAAGAATTACCGCTGAGAATTCCTTGACAGTATCAGGTTCTCCGGGATTTTCCCCGGGTACTTCGAATACTGTGCTGCCTGCGGACGGGATTTTTATGCGCTCAAAAGTCATGTCAAGACCGTCAAGTTCTGATGCCATTGCCTCGTCAAGATTGAAATCAGCGAGCTGAAGAAAACCTGTATTTTCGTTAATAGTTACGAGTTCATTGTTTTTCATGCTTTTATACCTCCGTAAATATGAATTTGGAATGTAATCTATATCATTGTTCTTTGAAGCATTGTTCTTCGAACAGTTATTCCTTGAACATTGATATTGGAGCATTGCTTTCTGAAGCTATTTACCTTGCTGCTTTCCGCACAGTTACTGTTGTCTTTTCGAAGACATTCACAAGGCCTTTCAGCCAGTCCGGAAGCTCGTCCCCATTCTCCGCAATCTGTTCTTTAACAAATGCTGACAGGGAATTTGCATTGACTGTTTCATAGATGAGTTCTCCAAAGCCTTTACTGCGTAGTGCGTCAAACAGTTCCTCCTTCATGCCTGCGGCAGCACTGGCTCTTGTTGTCGTTGAAAGGCAGAACATTGTTCCTGCTCTTGTGAAGTTTTGCGTCTCACTGCTGATCATTAACTCAGACAGGCGGTATTCAACATCGTCAATCTCTGCATTAATGCTTTTTAGTTCCTCTTCCGCGGCCTTTTTTGCCTCGCGCAGCTCCTTCAGGCGGTCAGCAAGTTCAAACATCGCATTATCGCTCATAGCTTTCACCTCCCTCTGAGGCAAAAGGATTTGCTCCTTTGCGGTAGTCGTCTATCAGCATTTTTGCAAGATCTGCCTTATTGCGTAGGGCAGTCAGGATTTTTGAATCCACAGTACCCTTGGCAATAAGGTAGATATATGTGCAGCCATTCTTCTGTCCAACTCTATGGATGCGGGCCTTTGTCTGCTCGAAATTCGACATGGAATAATCAAGGGAGTAAAATACCATTGTGCTTGCAGCGGTCAGCGTAATACCGAGTCCAGCGGTTGCAATCTGGCCTACAAACACCATGCAGTCGGGATCATATTGAAACCGGTTTACTTGCTCTTGGCGATCCTTAGTTGCACCATAAATACACACATAATCGATGTTCTTCTTCTCCAGCAACCTGCATATGGCATGAATTTCAGGGATAAACCTTGCTATAACAACCAGCTTATGTCCTTCTTGAATACTGCTTTCAAGGATATCTTCAAGAGCTTTCAACTTGGCATCACTGACTTGCTCGATTTTCCCACCGTCATCGCTTCCGATAAAGCCGCCGGTTATCTGCGACAGCCGGAGCAGGCGCGTCAGTATATTTGTGGCCGTCACTTCTCCCTTACCCAGCTCCGCATAGCTGTCACTGACCAGATCCCTGTAAATCTTCATGGCGGCGCTCTCCAGCTCCACATGCCGCACAATGTCGGTGGTTTCCGGCAAATCCAGGCATTCTGCCTTGGTCGCCCGGAACGCGACGCTGTGGAGCCTTTTCATCAAATCCTGCTCCATTGATTTTTTCAGTACCGGCGTGTGGTTTCCGTAGCCGACCATGTCAAAGTACCTATTGCGGAATACATAGAAGCTCTGGCCAAATATTGCCGGGTTGAGGAATTTATACTGGCTGAATACGTCGATGGCTTTGTTGGTAATGACCGTCCCTGTGAGCAGCAGCCTGTACTTTGCCCGCGCGCCAAGACGGTGCATGGCCTTGGACGCCGCAATGTTATGGGTTTTAATCTTGTGGCCTTCGTCGGCAATAATCATGTCGGGGTTCCATGCGGCCAGCTCTTTTTCCAACCGCCACGCGCTTTCGTAGTTGATGACCGCCACCTGCAAGGGCGTACCCCGCATATGCCGAAGGGTGTCGGCTTTCTTTGTACTGCTTCCCGACAGCACTGCTAATGTGTAATCAAAGTTTGCAAACTTAGCAAATTCCTCATCCCAAACACCAAGGATGGAAAGCGGAGCCACCACCAGAACCCTGCGGATCTTGCCCGCCTGATACAGAGCGCCGGCGACCGCGATGCTTGTGATTGTCTTGCCGGTGCCCATTTCCATGAGCAGAGCCGCGCCGGAAGATGCCATCCCGCTCGCCGGAATCAGGCCGAACTTGCCGCATACGAAATTGAAAGCGTCGATCTGATGCTTATACGGCGCGGCTTTAATCGGCATGGGCAGCAGCGGCTTCGGCTGTTCCATCCGTTTTCTCCCTCCCTTCGTCAGGCGGCTTTTCAAGCATCGCCAGCTTTCTTGCCAGCCGCTTTGACACCACGCTGATGGCGGTCAGGATGCCTACCAGTTCTTCCGTCGTTTCTTCGCTTTGCGTCAAAGCGGCATTTACGCTTTTTCTCATGTCCTTCACCTCCGTTTCAAGGAAAAGAAAAACCCCCTCACAATCCAAAGGAAAGTGAAGGGACGGGTGGGCGAAATTTTTTCTACATTTTTTCAATCAGCCTGCGCAGTTTCTCCAACACTTTAGTTCTGCGGTAGGCGAGCGTCTTTCGCGGCACACAGGTTTCTTTAGACAGCTCGCGTTCCGATTTGCCGTTGTAAAACAGCTCATTGACCAGAAAACGTTCATCGTCCGTCAATTCCGATAACGCCTTGAACAGCATGTCCAGCAAAAGCTTGTCCTCGACGATCTCGTCAACAAGCGCCTCACCGGAAGGAAACTCAAACCCGGCCTCCGAAAACGCCTCGAGCGACAGCTCCTTTTCCTTGCGAACCTGACTGCGCTTGCGCTCTCTCCAAGCAGGGCGCTTGAAGGCATCGTATACTTCCTTGCCGACCGGAATCTTCCTGCCGTTCAGTTCAATGAAATACTCCTTGTCCATCCGTTTCCACCTCCTTTCCCGAAAGCTCAGGGAAAGGAGGCGGGAGGACTGCGGCACCCAGGCAAAAAGGCGCAAAGACAAAAGCGGCCGAGTTTACTGAAATTCGTAAACTCGGCCGCAAAAACTATTCTATCAAGCAGCGCCCTGCCAGTATGGTCGTCATCGCTTTTTGCGCTGTATTGCTTTTTTATACGGGGATGGAATCTTTTCCGGCGTATAGCTTTTGCCTTATGTATATTGGCAGAGAACCGCTTGATATTGCATGAAGTCCATACCATACAATATCAACCTCGTCAGCTCCAACCTACACGGCAGCACCCGCCATACGCTCAACTACAATTTAAGTCCGGCAGGTGTTGTCATGCCGAATTTGTCTTGTTCTCGCTCATGGATATTGCTTCATTTTTTCTTTGCGAAATATGGTGCAATGTAAATTCCGCCTTTCTGTTTAGTAATTATTCTTGACTTGTGCAAATTTTATCCCATAAAATGGAAAAAATTATGCAACAAGTCTTAAGATCTTGTGAACCAATGCAAGATCGACATTTTCCTTGCCACAGTTGTAAACATAATCAACCAAGTTCCTCAAATTGAATGCTTTGAGATGATCAATGGTCGTCCCAAGGTTTTCAAGTTTGAAAATAGAAGAATTCTTGTACCTATAAAACTCAATATAGCCGTAAGCAATATATTGGACCAGCCAAAAGCGTTTAATTGCCTTAATGGAGCGCATCTGGTAGTGGTCAAAGCCAAGTCTGTCTTTCAAGTATCTGAAGCTTGTCTCAATCTCCCAACGCTTGCTGTAGTACTCCATGATGGTTTGGGAATCAAGACTTACATCAGAGCTTAAAAGATATTTGGGTTCACTGTTTGGAGAACTGACATCCCAGGTTATTAGGATCACGGCATTCTCAAGGTCATTCATCTTGCCTTCATAACGGTACACTTTATACTGCTTTTCCTTGACTGTAACAAGGTCAAGGTCATAATCAGTAATGTACTTCACGAATTCATTAAGGCTTTGCCGTATACCTGCCGGATAAAATATCCTATTGGATTTCAGAGCTCCTATGGTTTGGAAACCAAGCTTGGCTGCTTCATTAATGAGTTTGGGAGATGTATACCAGGAATCTATGAGGAAATATGCCGGATAGGTCTTCTGTAAATCCAACTGTCTCAAAAGATTCATTGATATCTCAACTTTACTCTTGAATGCGGTACCAGTTTCACTGCAGTAACCTTTCTTAAGGTATAACTCGTAGTCAAAAGGAACGGAAAGGTTACCTGCAACACAGTGGAGACCTTGAACATTGTGAGACCATTCTTGCTTGCCTGTAGTGTGGTGTCACCGCCGGGATATAATTGACCCAGGTTCGCCGGAAAGAAAATGACCCACCCTTAGCGAATATATCCCCTTCGTAATTAACGGCCAAGTTAATCTTCGGAGGGAGACACATGCTAAGGAGTGGGATAGTGATATCGTTACATACCATGAGGGCAGAAGGCAAGAGTATTCGTGAAATTGCCCGTCTAACGGGGAATTCTCGAAATACAGTTCGCCGATATCTCCGGGGTGAATTCTCCCCCGAAAAGGGAACCCGTAAATCTCGTGGTTCCAAGCTTGATCCGTATAAACCGTTCCTGCAGGAACGTCTTCAAGAAGGTATCTATAACTGCGAGGTTTTATTCGATCTTCTACGAGAAAAGGGGTATACCGGGGGACGTACCATCTTGAAAGACTATGTGAAGGACTTCCGTCCTCCCAAACAAGTTCCCGCTGTTCTTCGTTACGAGACGAAACCTGGTGAATATGCACAGGTCGACTGGGGACTGTGTGATTACGTAGATTTGGACGGTACAGTCCGAAAAGTGCCGGTATTTGTCATGGTATTGGGGTACTCTCGTTCCACCTATATAGAGTTCACTAAGCGTTGTGACATTCACAGCTTTCTTCGTTGCTTGATTCATGCTTTTGAATATTTTGGGGGCATCCCAAAGGTAATGCTGACCGACCAGATGAAAACCGTCGTACTGGGCATGGGAGATGATCGAAAACCTCGCTGGCATCCGCTTTTTGCCGACTTTGCTGCAGCGATTGGGCTTGTTCCAAAAGTATGCAAAGTTCGACGCCCCGAAACAAAGGGAAAAGTGGAACGAGGCGTTCAATACGTAAAAAACAACTTTCTTCCTGGCAAACGCTTCGTTGATTTACAGGATCTCAATCAACAAGCCCTACACTGGTGCGAGCGGATTAACCGCCGTATTCATGGAACAACCGGCGAACGTCCCATCGACCGACTCCGTGAGGAAAATCTGTCGCCTATCCCTTCAGCTGAACGATGGGAAAAATACTTGCATGAACCAAGACAGGTCAGCCGAGACGGATTTGTTAGCTACGATGGTGTACGATATGGGGTTCCATGGAGGTACAGTGGACGTGAGGGTACCGTGCGAGAAGTGAATGGGTGGGTGGAAATCTGGGCCGACGGCACATGTATTGCTCGACACCAAAAGGTCTATCGATCCCGTGCAACTGTTTTTTGTGAAAACCAGTATGCAGGTCTTACGACTGCTCAAGGATATGCCTATCCACGTCCGCAAGCCCGACAGATTTCATCGCAGCAAGTGGAAGTGCGTTCGCTGGATGTCTATGAGCAGCTGACGGGGGTGGGAGCATGATTGAACTGGAACAAGCACGGCTACGTCTCGAGGAACTTGGGCTTCAGCAAGCGGCTCTACTCTTGGATGCCCATTTGGAAGCGGCAAGTCATGGACAGCCCACCTATCTGTCCTTTCTCAACATGCTTCTAGATGCAGAGATAGCGGAACGTCAAAAACGGAATATGGAGGTACGCACCAAACTCGCACACTTGCCTTACCGAAAAACGCTGGAGGAGTTCGATTTTGCTTTCCAACCCAGCATTGACGAACGGTTGATTCGAGAGCTGGCCACGATGACTTTTGTAACCCGACACGAGAATGTCTTGTTCTTAGGGCCTCCCGGAGTAGGAAAAAGTCATCTGGCGGTGGCGTTGGCTGTAGAAGCCATCTCGCAAGGGATATCCGTTTACTTTGTCAGTCTCTCGCAACTCATCGAAGATCTGCGAAAAGCTTACACGGAAAACAGGCTGGATAAACGCCTACGCATCTATATTCGACCAAAGCTCCTGATTATTGACGAAATTGGTTACTTACCGTTTGACAGTTTGGCAGCTAACCTCTTTTTCCAGGTAGTAAGTGCAAGATACGAGAGAGGGAGTATTCTGTTGACCAGCAACAAGAGTTTCGGTGAATGGGGGGAACTGATGGGCGATCCGATACTTGCTACGGCTATCCTGGATCGGCTCTTACACCATTCCCACATCGTCAATATTAGGGGGAATAGTTACCGACTTCGTGAGAAGATGAGGACTGGAGCCTACGGCTCCCCCTCTACCACCTAACCAACAAAAAATCGCCGGGTGGGTCAATTCTAAACCGGCGATGGTGGGTCAAAATAAAGTCGGCGTTGACATGTGGGAATAGTGATATCCCATACCCGAGATGTGCTTGCTGTCTTTGCTTTTCTTGTTGATGGTATCATCAAGGATGACAAACAGTGGGTCTCCCGTTTTCTTAAGTTCTTGCTTCAAAAGCGTTTCTGTATATTGCTTACGTCTTAAGTTGACAAGGTTCTCGTCCCAAGGAGAGGAGTTCAGGAATTTCTGGGTACAACTCCTGTCTTTCGGAATAAAGGATGATCGAACAATATTGGAAATAGTTCTTTTGTCTGAGCATCCTATAATGCCTGATACAAGCATTTCAAAGTGTTGCACTTGTGGTTTGCTTAATGGTAGCTTCAAATCTTTCAAAATGTAGTTGTTTACTTCGTTTTGTTGGCTTAAAATTAATCTATCAGGCATCTCATTTTATCCTTTGTAGTGGCTTAGGCACCTGTTACATCGGTAAAATCTGAGCCTGATATTATTTTGTTAATTTTTTACAGAGTTTTTGCACAAGTCAAGTAATTATTGTTACTTTTTGTCGAATAGAAAAGAAAATGCCTTGAATCAGGCTTTATTGATTCAAGGCGAAATATCATTAATTCATCAAATTTAATAACACCTGCTTCGTTATTTACCTGCTCTGTTTGCATAATCGGAGCCTGCCGGGTACCGATCCCCATAAACTTTTATTTTGGAAAGAGCATCATTTAAAGTATTGAGTTCATCAGAAGTCAGATTAATCTCTGCCGCCCCAAGATTTTCTTCAAGACGCTCTAATTTGCGTGTGCCAGGAATCGGAACAATCCATGGTTTCTGTGCAAGAACCCATGTAAGTGCAATTTGGGAAGGCGTCGCGTTTTTATCTGCGGCAACTTTTTTGATTAAATCAACCAAGACCTGATTTGCTTCCAAATTTTCCGGTTTAAAACGGGGAACAATACTCCGAAAATCTGAGCTGTCAAATGTTGCATCCTTGCCAATCGTTCCTGTGAGAAATCCCTTTCCCAGCGGACTAAATGGAACAAAACCGATACCAAGTTCCTCTAGAGCGGGAAGCACTTCTTCTTCAGGAAATCTCCACATCATTGAATACTCACTTTGAACAGCAGTAAGCGGCTGAACCGAATGCGCGCGGCGAATGGTATTAACCCCTGCTTCAGAAAGCCCCCAATACTTAATCTTGCCTTCCCTAATTAAATCCTTTATTACTCCGGCTACTTCCTCAACAGGTACATCTGTATCAACACGATGCTGGTAATACAGATCAATTGTATCAACTTTAAGCCGTTTAAGAGAACCTTCAACCGATTTTCTGATTGTCTCCGGCTTACTATCAAGCACTTGTCTGCCGTTTACCATTTTGATGCCAAACTTAGTCGCTATTACAACTTTTCCTTTGAATGGAGCAAGCGCTTCACCTACCAATTCCTCGTTTGCGTATGGGCCATAAACCTCGGCAGTGTCAAAAAAAGTAATGCCTCTGTCAACTGCCGCATGAATAAGCTTAATCATTTCCTGCTTATCTGCCGCAGGCCCATAACCATGGCTCATACCCATACAGCCCAAACCGATTGCAGAAACTTCAAGGCCGGATTTTCCTAATATGCGTTTTTTCATTATTTTTGAACCTCCTCACGAAACTCCTTAGTTACTTATCGATAACCTGTTTAAGACGGGAAATCTGTAGCAATGCTGTCCTTTTCCCAAGCTTCCACTTCAGCACGAACTTCATCAAGCGCCCCCTTGACAATTCGAACAGCATCGCTTCCTAATAATAGCAAAGATGGCGGATTATAAGCTTCGACAGCCTTGATAATAAGCTGTGCTCCCTTTGCAGGATCGCCAATTTGGTGACCATCGGTGGTATCATTCTCTATTCGACGACGTCCGGCAGTTTCAGCGTAATCAGCGATGACAGTCCTAGACTGTTTCAATGAGCGACCAGAGAAATCTGTCCTGAATTCACCGGGTTCAACCACAATAACCTTAATACCAAGGGGGCTAACTTCCTTGCGAAGCCCATCAGATAATCCTTCAAGGGCACATTTTGTTGCCGAGTAATAGCCAGATCCCGGTGCAGTAACACGGGCAGCAATCGAAGAGACATTCACGATTGTACCGTGATGTCTTGTCCTCATACCAGGCAACACTGCCTTAATCAGTGCTACAGGGCCGAAGAAGTTGGTGGCGAAAAGTTCATCTACTTCAACTTCATCTCCTTCTTCCACAGCAGCACGATAACCATGTCCTGCATTATTAACAAGAACATCCACTCCGCCGAAGCGAGCCTCTGCCTGTTGCACCACCTGATCAACCTGTGTATGATCAGTCACATCCAATTGGAGAGCCAATGCTGTATCAGGATAGGAAGCCACAATATCTTGAATAGCCGAAAGCTTCCTCGCAGTAACGACTACGTTATAACCACGTTTCAGCACAGCCTGAGCAAGATGGCGACCGAGGCCGCTCGAACAACCAGTAATTAACCATGTAGACATGTCATTCCCCTCTTTTTCTAAAAAATTCTCTTCTCTATCTTTTCCAAGTTTTCTGTGCTTCGCTGTTATCAAATCTTCCTTTCGCTTCGCTCAATGCACAAAACGGGATGAAAGAATTTCTTTCAGACTTTACTCCTCCTCACAAGCACATCCTGAAGATATTCTCCACATCTTCCGGAGTCAAAGCCTTAAACCCTTGCAATACATCCCCTCTGCAGGCCTTTTTCGCCATGACTTTAAATTTTTTATCATCAATGCCGATTTCGGTAAGGGTGCTTTGCAGGCCCAGCGTCTTGAAAAGAAAATCGCTCAGGCACTCGATAGCACGTTCTGCCCCTTCCATATCGGAAAGCGACTCGTCGACTCCAAATATATTGACACCGAATTTCTTAAACTGCGGCGCGGAGGATTCATCCAAAATATATTCCATCCAGCGGGGAGTAAGGATTGCAAGGCCAAGCCCGTGGGTAATATCATAAAAGGCAGAGAGCTCGTGCTCCATGGCATGGCAGCTGGGGGCCTGAAATCCCCCGGTTGTTAAGAAGCCGTTCAGCGCCCAAGAGGATGCCCACATGAGGTTGGCTCTTGCCTCATAGTTTTCCGGTTCCTTTACGGCAATGGGGGCGTATTTGACTACGGTTTTTATTACGTCCTCCATAACGCGGTCCACCATGTCCATTTTCTTTGATGCTGTAAAATAAAAGCAGTCAAAAATATGGGACAAGATATCCGCGGCACCGCAGGCCGTCTGGAAAGCACTTACCGAATAGGTGTTGGCCGGGTCAAGGAAGGACACCTTCGGCTGAAGCAGAGGATGGATAAGACCGTACTTTTCGTTTGTGTCCAGATTGCTGATGACCGCAGCTGAGTCCATTTCCGAGCCGGTAGCGGACAAAGTCAATATCGTTACAATAGGCAGCGCCTTTGTGACTGGAGCCTTATGCGTTACCAGATCCCAGCTATCTCCGTCGTAAAATGCGGCGGCGGAAATTGCCTTTGTGCAGTCGATGGTGGAACCGCCTCCGACGGCAAGAAGCACGTCAATATTTTCCTTTTTGCATATATCCGCGCCCTTATTGACGGTGGTGTGCCGGGGATTTGGCTCAATGCCGGAAAGTTCAAAAACAGTAAGCCCTGTCTTTTTCAATTCATCCATAACCTTGTCGTAAAGGCCGATTTTTTTGATGGATCCTCCCCCATAAGTCAGCAACACACGGGTGCCGTATTGCTTTAATTCTTCGCCCAAATGCTCCAACTGGTTTTCTCCAAAATAGATTTTAGTTGTGTTTTGAAATACAAAATTATACATATCAATTCTCCTTTTTTAATTTTTTGAATAGATTAGCCAAAGGCCATCATCGTTTAGTCTTTTTGCTTCTTTCAGATGAAAGGACTTTGCTGATGCAGTTTTTGCGCCATATTTTCCTGTTTTGAAAAGCGGGATAGCATTTTCACTGCATTCGGCTGCTGGTATTACCACAAGGCTGATTTCATCAATCAGCTCCTCCTGCAAAAAGGATCCATTGACATTTCCGCCGCCCTCCAGCAGCAGTTTTTCAATGCTGAACAAATTTTTAAGCTTTTTGAGGACAAGTGCAAGCTCCAGCTCGGTTTTCCCGCCGAAGATATAGGAAACACCCTTGTCCCGTAAATGCGCCAGAAAGGCGTCTGGAACGCTTTCTGTCAGCACCTCTATGATATGCGCGCCATCATAGCCTTCGTCCGGGTCGGAAATTGCACGACCATTCCACCAGAGCTTTCCCTTCGGGTCTACTGCAACCGCATAAAACGCCGCTTTATGTGCGATATAATCCTCCCGCGCAATGGGCGGGCCGTCGTACTTATGCGGGGAAACTGGCGGTTGGGGAAAACTGCCCTCCATCGTCACCCTGCCGCAGAGGAAGCCGTCTGCGCCGTATTCCCTGTGTATCCTATAGTAGTCCTCAATAAATTTACCGTATTCGCTTTTTCCCAAAAAATCTCCGGTGACCTTTCCGTCCAGTGACATTACCATGTGGCATATGATATACGGTCTGTCCATAGGCACACCTCCTGATTATTTCAGCTTCTCATAGGCTTCATCGTCTACCGGTTCCAGCCATTCAACGGGACCGGCTTTCGGATTTGCTTCTATTGCCAGATGAACGAGCCAGCTATCCTTCGCCGCGCCATGCCAGTGTTTAACATTGCATGGAATTTCAACGATATCGCCTGCGCGAAGCTCACGGGCTTCTTTTCCTTCCTCCTGATACCAGCCTCGGCCGCCCGTAACAAGCAGAATTTGCCCTCCGGGGTGCTTATGCCAGTTGTTCCGGCAGCCCGGTTCAAATGTAACATTGCCGATAGGACAGCCAAGTTTTGAGTGGGGTGGCACAATCATATTCAGCCATACATTGCCGCTGAAATTGTTGCTCTCCAGCTTTTCTCCTTTGGGAAATATTACGCTGTTGTTTAAATCTGCCATTTAAAATCACCTTCCTCGTCTTTCCCATTGTTTGCACTGAATGCAATACAGAAACCTTTCTCTTTCAAGTTCTTCTATCGAATAAAATTGGTAGCAATTCGCTGCTCTTTTTCCGGTAAGCCGAACTTTTCTTTTCCTAATGATATGCTCTTGATTAAAAATGCCATATTTTTGCCTAGTGTGCGCATTGTTTGTAGTCCTTCTTCGTCTTTTCGGACATCATCTGGCGTATATCCATGAACACTGTTCCAATATTGACTTGAAGCAATTGGCATGCCTGAAATTGTAAAATATTTATTGATTTCATCAAAGGTGGCTGAGCATCCGCCTCTCCTTGCCGATACAACCGCCGCTCCTACCTTCATGGTTTTATCAGCCAGCACACTATAAAAAAGACGGTCTAAAAAAGATATAAGCGTTCCGTTTGCCGATGCGTAATATACAGGCGATCCAATTACAATGCCATCCACTTGCTCAAACTTAGGCGCTGTTTCATTTACAATATCATTAAACACGCATTTGCCTGTGGTTTTGCATTTGCGGCATCCTATGCATCCTCTGATATCCTTATTTCCCACATGGATAATTTCTGTTTCAATTCCTTGTACTGTCAAAGTTTTTGCTACTTCGCTCAAAGCCGTATATGTACATCCTTTCTCATTTGGGCTTCCATTTATTAATAATACTTTCATGTTTTTTCTCCTTCCCTATTAAGGCTTCCTGAAAAACTCCATGGTTTCTTCAAGCAAGCCGAACTATTTAGCATTTGTTTCGGTCCATTCCAACACTAATCTTTTCAGAAATGCGATGAAGCCAAAAAGATGATCTCTCATGATCTTCTCGCAATTTGCCACCAGAAAGCTCAGCGTGATGGCGGTTTCGCTTGTACCTTTCAATTCATCGTCTTAAAAGAATCGCTGTTGTCTCTCCAATGAACGGTACCGATACTTCTTAATATCCACATTTTTGTAATGAATCCTGCCGCTTCGAATGACATCAAGTTCTTGTTCCTTGGACATTGTTGCGCCCATATGAACAAAGACAGCTTTTTCGTGGAAGAGAGAGTCCAAGGAATCTGCTTTACCTTCTGACATTCAGCTCCACTTTTCTTTAGAAAGGGAAATTAATTCTTGTTCAAATTTATCGTTATTCATCACTATCTATCTCCTTTGCAAATTAACATATTGGTGAAATTTAATGCTTGGAAATAACTCAAAATGGATTTGTATGTATATTCGATGATGCGCATGGATGCAAGTATCATGCTGGTTTTCTTCATAAACACATGCTTCTTATCTTGTCATGTGTTTTTCCCAAAATTTTATAGCATTATCTATCCAGCCTTCTGCGGCGGTTCCTTCCCCAAGCCCAAATCCATGTGAAAGTCCCTGAAAGACCTCTATTTCCGCATCGGTTCCATTTGCCTTAATCCTGTTGATTCTGTCTTCCATCGTTTTGTAAGATGCAATTCCGTCATTCGTTCCCACGCATGCAAATGTCGGGGGTTCCTTTCCCGTCACTTCCGACAAACCGGTATACTGCATAATGACAGCCGCAGGACGCGGATATCTCTTTTCTCCAAAGCTCTCAGTACCGTAGCTTCCAAGCCATGCTGCCATACGCGCTCCGGCAGACCCTCCCCAGAGAGAATAGTCTTGCATGTCTATTCCGAGTTCGTCGGCGTTCTCATGCAGGAAAGCAATTGCCCTTGCAAGGTCCTCACAGGCTGTCTGTGAACCTGGGCGATAAATTAAAGCAAATGCGTTATACCCCTTTTTGCTGAGTTCAAGAGCATGCGGAAAACTGTCCTGCATCGCACCGACAAATACAAATCCCCCGCCTGCATTGACAATTGCTGTTTTTGCGCCTTTATTGCCGCGGAAAAAGAACAGCCCTGTATCCTCTTTGTCAGGATCCTGCGCTTTTTCTTCATCTGAATAAATATCATAGAAAACAGTATCTCCCGACAGGACGCGTTCTTTAAGGTAATTTGCGATTTCCACCGTTCTGTCCGGGTTAATGTTGCTATACCATGTCAGGGAGAGTTTTCCAAGAGTATCCCCGCCATAGTACCCTTTATCTGTCGGAAAGAGAAGCCTTCCGAAATTTCCGAAAGCTGGATCCTGTATCACATCTTTGATCCTTGTATCTGCAGTGAAAGCTTTATAGGATTGATCATTTCCCAAGACTGACCGAACCCCCTGCTGTTTCTCCTGTGTCTCCTCCTTACCGCTCCAGAATGCTTTCATCCCGTTATAGGTGTATTCCATCGCAGCGTTTCCGCCATGGGAATATCCTTTTTTAACATGAAAAGCAAAATTGCCGCTCGCCTTATCATCGACATCGGTAAAATAGGCGGATGTTCGCATCAGATCCGTTCTGTTTTTGTCGTAGGTGTACGCAAAATCATCGGTTCCTGTCATCACAAAGACGAAGTAATCATTCGGATCATGTCCGTCAGCTGCAGCAAAGATCTCTTTGTCATCCAGAGTTGTGCCGCAGCTCATCGGCAGGAAATAGTGAAAGTAATCAAGTCCGTATTGGAATGTCCGCCAGGTTGCGACCGATCCCATGGAAAATCCGCCGAATCCCCGGTGATCACGGGAAGCGATCAGATCTTCTGCAGATGTACTTGCGGCATAGGTGCTGTACGTTCCTTCCACCGCAGGGATCAGATCATTTAATAACTCGTTATGGTAGTTCCTCGTTAGCTGCATCGCCAGAGAAAAGTTGGCAGAATCCAGTCCATTTTCATTTGTATTATTATAAGTCGGACATACTATGATCAGCGGTTTGATCTCGCCTGCAGCAATCGCATTATCAATGACGTTCTTAAAGGAGGATGGTTGGGTCGGGATTCCGAGTATCGTGGTCTCATCGCCCCAGCCGCCATGCATCAGATAGAACACATCGTATTTTTGATTCTTACTATAGCCATAGGGGAGATATACAACCGCATGTTTTTTAAGTGGTTTTGATTTTTCATCATAAGAAAAGGATTCATAGGTATCGTAATATAGATCCGTTAACGTTCCAGGCTGCTCTGATGCTTTAAAATACCCATCAGGAATTTCTTCAATCGCTTTCGGAATCATGACATTCTGCTCTGCTTCCTGGGAATTCATATTCGATGTCTTTGTTATTACTGTATCTTCCATTGCCGCCTCACTCAAAGACTCTTCTGTACTGCCGCAGGCAGCAATCAGCAACGCCATGAACAAAATCAGTCCTGTAATTACGATTTTTCTCATTTTCTCTCCTTCCTTCCTAAATTTACAGTTGAAAGAGCTCTTTTAAAGGTCCTTTCAACTGTACCAATTAATAACCTATCTCTTTAATGAACAAATCCATTTGACCATTTCAGGGTCCCTATGTGAAAAGAAAGCACTTTCTTTTTTATCCAATGCTGCAATTTTATCCATATCTTCTGAAGAAAGCTCAAAATCAAATATGTTGATATTCTCAACAATTCTTTCTTTACGCACTGATTTTGGAATTGCAACAACTCCCCTCTGCACAAGCCAGCGCAGTATAATTTGAGCAACAGATTTGTTGTGCTTTTGGGCCAGCGACATCAGCGCTTCATTTTGGAACATGTTGTTTCTGCCCTCGGCAAAAGGACCCCAGGATTCTATTTGCACTTTGTATTCTTCCATTATTTTTTGACTGTCAATTTGCTGGCAAAATGGATGCGTTTCTACCTGATTTACCGCAGGAGTTATTTCGTTATTGAGGATTAAATCAACAAGCCTGTCTGGGTAAAAGTTGCTTACTCCAATCGCCCTGATTTTTCCCTCACGGTACAGCTCCTCCATAGCACGCCATGAGCCATACACATCGCCAAAAGGCTGATGAATCAAATAAAGGTCGAGATAATCAAGCTGAAGATTCTTAAGCGATTTTTCAAAGGCTTTTTTGGTTTTTTCATAACCGGCATTCTGAATCCAAAGTTTCGTAGTAACGAAAAGTTCTTCTCTTGGAACACCGCTTCTTTTTATTGCTCTCCCTACAGCTTCTTCATTGCCGTATGATGCAGCGGTATCTATCAGACGATACCCTGCTTCAATTGCATCACAAACACAGCGTTCACACTGCTCGGCATCATTTATTTGATAAACGCCGAACCCTAAAATTGGCATCTCCACACCATTATTTAAAACTACCTTTTTCATATAAATGCTCCTTTCAGATGTTAATATTTTTCAACCAATGGTTAATATCTTTTTCCGAGTTGTTTACGTTCCCGCCACGGATTGCCAGCCCTCTCAATACTTTTGAATTTGGGCACAGCTTTTTTATATCGCTTTCACTGCATCCCATGCCGCTTCCTTCGTGGGTGCAGAAGGGAAGAATGGTCTTTCCGGCAAAATCATATTTTTCGAGAAAAGTGAATACCGGCATCGGCATGGTTCCCCACCAGTTGGGATAGCCCAGAATGATAACTTCATAGTCATCTATATTTTCAAGATACGCTGAAAGATCAGGCCTTGCATTGTCACGCAGTTCCTGCTGGGCAACTTTGGTGGTTTCCGTATAATCCTCAGGATATTTCTTTATTGTATTAATGCGGAACAGTTTACCACCGGTTATTTTCTGAATCATTTTAGCAGCAACTTCCGTATTGCCAACCTGCAAATTTACAATGCGTCCATTGACATAATTGTTTCCTTCTCTTGAATAGTAGGTTATAAGAGTTTTTCCTTCTTTAAATTTATTCATTTTCACACCTCCTCGATTTCATTTCATCAGTTGACACATACACCCGTATGTGGTAACATCATAATAAACCTGAGAGTTGACTCTAAGTCAAGAGTTTTTTTAAAATTTGTTTTGCATTTTTAAGTAAAATTTTCCTTAATAATTATTTAACGATAATTTGTCGTATTTTGGAGGTAAATTATGTACTACACCATTGGTGAGATCGCTAAAAAAGTAAATATTTCCCCGCACACCTTACGCTTTTATGCGAAAGAAGGATTACTGCCCTTTGTTGAACGGAGCGAAAGCGGCATCAGAATGTTTAAAGATGAAGATTTTCAATGGCTGATGATAATTGAATGCTTAAAAAAAGCCGGCATGCCAATTAAAGATATTAAAACCCTCATTGACTTGACTATGGAAGGCGATGCAACAATCGGCCAAAGGCTTGAAATATTTAAAAAGCAGAAAGAAGCTGTCGAAAAACAAATTGCCCAGTTGCAGGAAACGCTTGACCTTTTGAAATATAAATGCTGGTACTATGAAACAGCAAAAAAAGCCGGTACTTGCGCAGTACTTAATACAATTAAAATGGAGGATATACCGGAAGATATACGGCCTGTAAAAGAAAATCTTAAAAAAGTCCGCAAACTGTATTAAATTAATAATGCACATCTTCCTGTAAGTTGCAGAAAGGTGTGCATTATTAGGTTTTAAAATAAATTTATGCAAGTAGACATGTTCCCGCGAACACATTAAATCATTTCAATTTTCGTCTTTTCCGTCTACACAACCCCGCTCGCCAAAATCCGCCCCGAAAGGCTGTGGATGTGTTTCCGCGAACAGTTACGCACATAAAAATACAGTGCTTCCCGGCATCTCCGCCGCCAAAAAACACATTTTCGGCAGATGGCAAATCACCGGAAAACCCTGTATTCAAGCCGTTTTTCAGGCGCTTATTTGTTTTTTACATTTGTCATCAATACCACGCACTCAACGTGGCTCGTATCTTGAAATGGAATTTCCCATAATAACTTATCATAATCTATCGTTGCCCGTAATGCTAGGAAATACGGGGTGTGAAGGAAACATTTTAACTTATGAAGACTTGCTATTACCTGATGTTTTTTAGTAAAACTTGCTCACCGTTGGCAAACCGTTGGCAAATGGTTGGCAAAGCGTTGGCAAGCGGTAGGCATCCCAAACCCAAAGAAAACGCCCCCTGACCGATGGTTAGGGGGTGTCACCTCCAAAATAGAAGCAAAAGTATTTACCCTTCTCACCCCTCCATCAGGAGGGGTATTTTAATTCCACTCGCCCTACTCAGTAAGGTATCAGCCGTAGCAACGGCCAACCCGTAACCTAACAGGGGAGGCATCATAGCTAACTAAATGTATCCCAACTCCTTGCCCAATTCTAATTCCTTTTCGATATCTTCCAAGTCGTAATTGATATGGACTTTTTTGTGGGCTAGTAAATTGGAAAATTCCCAGGCGGTCATATCGCACATTTTTGCTGCTTGGCCAAAGGAAAGTATTCCATCAGCGTAGTAAGACAGGGCCAGTCTTTGAGCTGCATCAGCTTGTAGTTCTTTCAGACGAAATCCAGCTATTAGCAGGCTGTCGGGGATTTTTAAGGTTAGCTTACCTTCTTGCATTTCATCACTCCCCGTTTTTTATCTATTATATCATTTGCTTATAACTAACGGAATTCTAAAGCAATTCAAGATTGATGCAACCCCTTATTTAGGCGGCAACTGCCGCCCATACCGGGGCGGGCTACTGCCCCGCTCCCGGTCCCTTTGGGGGCCACTGCCCCCAGCAATAGCAACTGCTCAATCTCCGCAGCCGCTCCCCAACTAACGGGAGCAGCAAAAGCTACCCCCGCAGGGGGCAAAGCCCACCTTCTAGGTGGGCCGTACCTCCTCCGGCTGGCGGTGGGCACTGCGCTCGGCGGCGTAGTAGGCCAGCTCGGCCATCGCCACAAAGGCGATGTGCTTGCACAGCACCCTTCTGACCAGGGCATCCTCGCAGCTGCAAAAGCAGCCAGTGGGCTGGATGGTGACGCCGTACTTCTTGCCTGCATATTTGACGTAGCCGGACACATCCACCCCACGCTGGACAAACACCCGGTGCCTGACTTCAAACTGCCAGCCTTGCTGCAGGCCCACCAGGGCGCGGGAAAAACGACCTTCTTCTACTTTGGACAGCACTTTTCTCAACATACTTGATAACCTCCCGTTTTTCTTGCACAGGACGGAGCCGGTGCCGGGGCTGTCAAGGGTGAGGCGTCAGCCGGAAAGTGGAGAAAATTTTTATTAACCGGACCCCAAAGGCCCGCTCTCATTTGGTTAATAAAAATTTTTGGAGCGGCCCTTGATAGGCCCGGCATTGCCGCTGCACCATGCACTACACTAGCTTTGGTTTTGGCGGCCTGCTCGCCGCCAAAACCCATCGGAGCCGAAAAAGCCACAGTGACCACTAAGGTATGGAGCGGGGAGCAGCGGCAAAGGCGGAGTATCATGGAAAAAGCGGGAGATGACCGATGCCCCCTCCAACGGGAGGGGGATAGGGGGTGGGTTTTCCGATGAAAGACCCCAAAGGGTTGACTTGCACCATGTCCCGACCCCAGAGGATTACCCCAAAGAGGGACATCTTAATGGCCGGCAGCCGCCGGCCCTATGCAGGGAGTTTCAGCGATGGACTATCCTTTGAACTGGGTAAAAAACTGCTGGCAGCGGCCAGCGTGAGGATTAGCACCGCTCTATGCAAGGGCAACGGCTAGGTGCTTCAGCAGCAGGAAGCCTTTGTGCCGACCCGAAAGACTGGCCAGCGGAGGCTGGCACGAAGGCTTGACCCCAGGGAAAGGCAGGGTGCCTGACCCCAAAGCTTTGACCCAAAAGCAGAAGGCACGCTGCCGCAGGTGACCGGGGGACCCGTAAGCACGGCAAGCACTCTGGTGGGAATTCGATAACTCCAGAGACTTACCCCAAAGGAATTCCCGCCAGTGTGCGGCTTAGGACCCAAGAGAAATACCCCGATAGCCGGAGCACTTTGGCGTAGTGGAGTGGAGCGGCAGTGAACGGAGCGGGGCTGGCGGGCTGGACCCCAAAGGGTTACCCCAGAGCAAGTCCGCTGGCCCGGCGGAGGGAAAGGTAGCGGAACGGAATGCAGCCAATGGGCGGAGGCCGAGACCCCAAAGCCCGGCGAGCACTCTGGTGGGAATTCGATAACTCCAGAGACTTACCCCAAAGGAATTCCCACCAGTGTGCGGCTTAGGACCCAAGAGAAATACCCCGATAGCCGGAGCACTTTGGCGTAGTGGAGTGGAGCGGCAGTGAACGGAGCGGGGCTGGCGGGCTGGACCCCAAAGGGTTACCCCAGAGCAAGTCCGCTGGCCCGGCGGAGGGAAAGGTAGCGGAACGGAATGCAGCCAATGGGCGGAGGCCGAGACCCCAAAGCCCGGCGAGCACTCTGGTGGGAATTCGATAACTCCAGAGACTTACCCCAAAGGAATTCCCACCAGTGTGCGGCTTAGGACCCAAGAGAAATACCCCGATAGCCGGAGCACTTTGGCGTAGTGGAGTGGAGCGGCAGTGAACGGAGCGGGGCTGGCGGGCTGGACCCCAAAGGGTTACCCCAGAGCAAGTCCGCTGGCCCGGCGGAGGGAAAGGTAGCGGAACGGAATGCAGCCAATGGGCGGAGGCCGAGACCCCAAAGCCCGGCGAGCACTCTGGTGGGAATTCGATAACTCCAGAGACTTACCCCAAAGGAATTCCCACCAGTGTGCGGCTTAGGACCCAAGAGAAATACCCCGATAGCCGGAGCACTTTGGCGTAGTGGAGTGGAGCGGCAGTGAACGGAGCGGGGCTGGCGGGCTGGACCCCAAAGGGTTACCCCAGAGCAAGTCCGCTGGCCCGGCGGAGGGAAAGGTAGCGGAACGGAATGCAGCCAATGGGCGGAGGCCGAGACCCCAAAGCTAAGGCGGCTAGCAGGGCTGTAGCTTCCTTTCAGACAATACAAAACAAAGCAGCCCTGTTGGCGGCCGGACCCGGACAGACCCAGGAGAATGACATACACAGGACCTATAAGCTGGCAGTCACCGGGAGCGGGGGTAGGTATCACTGTGGACCACCACAAACGCAACATCCCGCTGCCGGTGTCTGCCGACCAGAAAAGAACCTTTATGCCAACCCCAGAAATTTCCTTGAAGATGGCCCTATCATGCTTACTCTGATGAAAACTAAAAGGCCCCCCAACCTGGAGTGCCTTTGTTTCATTTAGTTATGAAACACCTTTAAATAGATAAACCATAAAACTAACCCATATAGGACGATTGCTTCGTAGTGTAAAAATGGAAATTTATCCTTGATGGTGAAGTGTAACTGCTCATTAATCCAATCAATTTGGGTGCCACCATAGAAAAAGTAAAGGTTGGTAAAAATATGGGTAAATGGCACTTGGTCGATATGGCGATACGATGAACCTCTGCTTCGATTTCCTTCATCCTTTTTTCGAACGGAGAAAAGTCTGCATGATCATCCATATTCTTTACTGTATTGTACATGGTCTGGAGTTCGTTATAAAGACTGGCCAATTGTTTACCAACCTGATTGTAATGTTCTTTATCCTTACTTCCGGCATCTAGTATTAGGGCTAAAATACCTATACAGATAATAATAACCGAAACAATCTCCTGAGTTCCGGGGTTCAGGTTTTTATAGCGTGTCGTCATCTGGTAGACACCCACAAAGACAGTACACAGGCTTAAAAATCTAGGAATTTTGCTATAAATGCCATAGGACAAAAAGGTCTTTCTGGCTCCAAAACCAATGTTATACCCCTTCTCAGCCAGGCTTTTCAATAAACTGTATTTATCCATGTTTTAACTCGGAAAATAGTTCCCGAATATTTTCCTCCATTCTTGGTTAGCTGAGTACTCTTTCTTGGCATTTTCATATTCTATGGCCCTAAGAGCATCGTTGTAACTGCTTTTAGCCTTTGATTCAAATTTACCCTTTCCATACACTCTTCGGTTACTTCCAGGGGCTAGCCAGTAACCCTGGCTAGGGTTTTGTTCGGATAAATACTTTAGGAAATCCCTGGTCATAAAATCATAATACAAAAACGATTTATCATTGTATTCCCATTTCTTCATAAAATTAAAAACCAGGGTATCAATCAATATGCCCGGAACAGGTACATTGCACTTTTCCTTCCATGCTCTGGCCATTTTGGCTAGGTGCTTTACTTTTTGATTGTAGGTGTTGTTTGCATCATTAATGGCATTAATTTCGGCTACTGGGTCGGTTACTTTCCAACCTCCGCCATTGTTAGCATCTGGATAAGTGTAGGTTCCTTCACGATTTAAAAATACTGGTATAACCTCAAATTTAATCCCGTCAGTGAAACTCACAACCACAACTTGTCCATCCCCAACATTATGAGTATTAGGATAGGTTTTCTTTATGCTTTCCTTAACAGCTTGTAGAAGGGCCGATTGGCCATTACTTTTATAGGCATCATGTTGCCAGTAAACATCACTTGGCAATTCCATGACCATATCAACGTCACTTACACCCCTAATAGCAGTACCCCTACCCACTGAGCCTACATATCTGCTATGGCTTATCTCTGAGGAAGAATTCCAAAAATCAGTGTTCAGTCTTTTCGTAATGGCCTTATATCGGCTAGAAATGGTGTCCCCATTCGTAATCTTAAGGTTATCAATTAGTGTACTAAACTTATCGGATATTGACATCGCAAAATACCTCCTGTCTAGTTGGTAAATAATTATATAGTAATTTTTAGTATACGGCAACAAGCCAATGTCGTTGTTGTTTTACACCGTTGTTTTTCATGACAGATATGCAAGCTATGTAAAGCAGCCTATAGGTTTACTACCCCAGAAGGATCAAGAGAATAACCTCCACAAGAACCTTAAACCGATAAATACCGGAGTCGGATTTACCATTTCTCTAGCACAAATCCTGCGCCCAATGCCGGTGTCTATCTGCCGACCCCAATCTCTAAAAGTGCTAGAAATATCACAAAAATGTTACATTGCTGTGACATGGCTGTGAAATTAGGGTGCTAGTATAGAAAATATTGGTATTTTATGAGTGGAGGGATTCTCTTGGGAATTCGGTTCAAACTATTATCCGGCTTTGGTGTGGTGTTGTTACTTTTACTACTGGTGAGTGGCATTTCCTACAGGCAACTAGAAAATGTGGAGCAAACCTTTACGAACTTTATTGACAGGGAGTTGCAGTTAACGGAAGAAGCAAAGAATGTTCAGGTTTCCTTTGCAGTTACCGAAGCCGCTCTCAAAACCTATGTGATTTTTGGCAACCAAGAGCATCTGGAAAAATTCACAGCCCTGGATGGTCAAACCGACCGTTCGATTAAAGAAGTTAAAAAATTAGCCCTGCATGACCAGACACGGCAACTGGCCACGCAAATTGAGCAATCGATGGCAGCTTATGATCAATACTCAGAGGAGATTGTTTCCCTGGTTCAGTCCGGTAAGTTAGAAGAAGCTCGGATGTATATCCACAGCAACCAGCAGGTAGCCGATAATTTCCACCGGGCGGTGGAACAATTGGTCAAGTTTGAGGATAAGGAAGCCCAAGAGGCCCAACGCAGTGTCCAGCAGAAAGTGGATAGCGTAAATCGCTTTGTAATTCTGCTAACCCTCGTCACCCTGCTGGCCGGTGTCCTGCTGGCCCTGTTCATGGGAAGGCTGATTGCCCATCCTTTGCAACAAATGGCCCAGGAAGCGGCCAAGATCGCCTCTGGTGATTTAAGCGGCAGAGACTTACCGGTGAAAAACCGGGATGAACTAAGCACACTGGCCCGTTCCTTTAACCAAATGCGAGCAAATCTCCGGGCCTTAGCGGGGCACCTGATCCATACGGCGGACAGCCTAACCACCGCTGCGGCTGGTTTATCCCAGCAAACCCAGCACACCGCTACCGCCGCCAGCCGCAATTCTGCCACCATTTCTGAAATTTCTGCTTTCGCAGATCAGATTGCCCACAACACCCACCAGGTGGCGACAGTGGCCCAGGAGACAGCCAGCACCGCCGAGGCAGTCCAGCAAGGTATGGCGGGGATCACCCAACAAATTGAGGTCATTGCTACTTCTGGCCAACACGCCTCCCAAATGTTGCAAAAACTGGTGCAAGAACTAAGCCAAGTCAATCAGATTGTAGAGTTAATTACCCACATCGCCGACCAGACCAATATGCTGGCTTTAAACGCCGCCATCGAATCCGCCCGAGCCGGAGACCAGGGCAGAGGCTTTGCCGTGGTGGCGGAGGAAGTACGCAAACTGGCAGAGCAGTCGGCCGCTGCCGCCGGAGAAATTCGTACACACATTGAGCAAATCCACACCGACTCCGGAACGGCTGTGGCTTCAATGGACACAGGTACTGCCAATATCAAAAACGGTGCCGAAGTCATTCATGAAGCGAGCGGTCGCTTTAGCTCACTACTGCATACCATCGGAGGCTTGTCGGGCCAGGTGCAGCAACTATCCGCCGCCGTGCAGCAGATTTCCGCTGGCGTACAAAATGTGGCTGCCACCACCGAAGAACAAACAGCGGCCCTGCAGGAGGTTTCCTCCGCCACCGAAGAATTAACCAAACTGGCCGATGCCTTAAAGGCCGCTGCCAATGGTTTTAAAATATAACAAAAATGAAAAAGCAACCTGTGCCACTTCCCAGTGCTACACAGGTTGCTTTTTCATTGACCTCTATTCCTCCCCAGGCCAAGCACAGACGGCATTGGACAACTCCAGGGAACGAAAAATCCACCAACCGGCATAATGAAGCACCAGCGGTTGGTCTGGTTCTGCCAGGCGTATTTGTGGATCTATATAAACGGTGATACCCTGGACTTCCTGGGACTGAAAGGTTTGCTGCTGAGCTGAAGGTGCCCCCCCACGCACGGTGGGAGTGTGGCTATTGATAGCTCCCCCGTGGGTACTGCAGCGTCAGCCCCCTTCCACCATACATTGAAGGGTAACCTTACCGCCGATCTTTTCCAAGATATACTGACGGGCCTCCGGTGTTAGCTCTATATTCATGTGTTAAGTCCTCCCCGCTCGCCAAATCTTTAAGTAATTTCTACAACAGACTGCCTATTCTTCTCAATTTAAAGCAACTAGGCTATGCACAAAAAATTTCCCGGTGATTAGCCGGGAAGTTTCTTATGTCGCTTGATACCGCATTACCCGCATGGCGTTAAGAATAGCCACCAAAGCTACGCCCACATCGGCAAAAACTGCCTCCCACATGGTGGCCACGCCACCGGCACCCAGGGCGATGAAGATGCCCTTCACTAGCATAGCCATGATGATGTTCTGCCAGACAATGCTGCGGGTTCGTTGGGCCACTTTAATGGCAGCTGCCAACTTGGTGGGTTCGTCCGTCATCAACACCACATCGGCGGCTTCGATGGCAGCGTCCGAACCCAAGCCCCCCATCGCCACACCAATGTCTGCCCTGGCCAGCACCGGTGCATCATTGATGCCGTCTCCCACAAAAAGCAGTTTATCTTTTGGGCCCTTCTCCCGGCTCAGGCGTTCCACCTGCTCCACCTTTTGATGGGGCAGCAGCTCCGCATGGACTTCATCCAAGCCCAGGGAGTTTCCTACCGCTTGACCAACCTCCCGGCTATCGCCGGTGAGCATGACCAGCTTTTCTACACCCAGTTCCTTCAACTGCCGCATGGCCCCGGCGGAATCCTCTTTCACTTCATCGGAAATGACGATGTGCCCGGCATATTGTCCATCCACCGCCAGGTGCACCACTGTACCCAGTACCTTTTCCTTGCCGTGTTCAATACCTTCCTTATCCATTAGTTTGACATTACCGGCTAATATTTCTTGGCCAGCCACCCGCACCTTAATCCCGTGGCCGGAAATCTCTTCGTAGGTTTCTATTTTCTGCTCATCAACCTTCCCCTGATGGGCCTCCTGAATGGAGCGGGCAATGGGGTGGTTGGAGTGAATTTCTGCATAGGCTGCGTACTCCAGCAAGGCTTCCCTGGTCAACCCCTCTCTGGGTACCACCGAAGTCACCTTAAAGACCCCTTTAGTTAGGGTACCGGTCTTATCAAACACCGCAATTTTTACGTTGTTTAATGCCTCCAGATAGTTACCGCCCTTGACCAGTACTCCGTTACGGGAAGCCCCGCCAATACCCCCGAAAAAGCCCAGGGGAATGGAAACCACCAGGGCACAGGGGCAGGAGATAACCAATATCACCAGTGCCCGGTACAGCCATTCACTAAAGGTGGCACCGGGAATCAAAAGGGGTGGGAGTAGTGCCACGGCTAGGGCCCCAAAGACCACCACCGGGGTGTAGTAACGGGCAAACTTGGTGATGAAGTTCTCCGTCGGGGCCTTTTGGCCAGCTGCATTTTCCACCAGGTCTAGTATTTTCGCCACGGTGGATTGGCCAAATTCTTTGGTAACCTCTACGGTAAGCAGACCACTCTTATTTATAAAGCCCGACAATACCTCGGCTCCGGGTACCACCTCTCGGGGCACCGACTCGCCGGTCATGGCCGAGGTGTCCACCAGGGACTGGCCTTCGATAACCTTGCCATCCAGGGGCACCTTTTCACCGGGTTTAACCACAATGATATCCCCCACCGCCACTTCTTCGGGGCTAACCTGCCGAATATTGCCATCTTCCTTGACATTGGCGTAATCGGGCCGAATATCCATCAGAGCTGCAATGGATTTGCGGGAGCGGTTGACCGCCATATCCTGGAATAATTCTCCCACCTGGTAAAAGAGCATCACGGCCACCGCTTCGGGAAACTCTCGGATAGCAAAGGCCCCCAGGGTGGCCACACTCATCAGAAAGTTTTCATCAAAGACCTGCCCCCGGCTGATGTTGCGGGCACTCTTTAACAGCACTTCACCGCCCACCAGCACATAGCTGATGGCATACAGGATGGCCTCGGTAGTAAAGGAAAATTGGAAAATCAGGGCCACCGCAAAAAGCACCGCACTGGCCGCCAGCCGCAGCAGTTCCATTTTTTCGCCCAGCTTTTCCTCCTGGGGTGAGGGGGCCTTTGTCTCGGCGGTAATTTCCTTCACCTCTACGCCCGGTTCGATACTATCAACCTTATGCTTAATATGGCGTAGAATCTCGGCATTACTGCCTTCCGATGCCAGTTCCACCACCAGTTTCTTGGCCGGAAAATTCACCACCGCCCCCTGAATACCAGGGATTTTTTGCACCTGGGTTTCAATTTTGGCAGCACAGTTGGCACAGCTTAACCCCACCAACAGAAACGCTTTCCGGTGGGTAAAGTCCACCTTCTTTTCCGTAACCAGTACATCCGGCTCTAACCGCTTAACGATTTGCCGAATTTCTGCCAGTATTCGTTCCAATTCTTCCAGCCGCTCGGTTTCCAATGTAAGCTTTTTGGTGGCAAAATTTAGGCTGACCTGGCTAACTCCATCAATTTTACTGATCTGATCTTCTATCTTTGCTGCACAGGAAGCACAATTTAATCGTTCTAGGACCAATTCCTTTTTGGCTGTGGCCACAGGATATTCCCTCCATTCTTGGATTTATTATGAACATAGGACAGTGTTGTTATGTGGCTAAATTGGGCTAGCCCATTAGGGGTACTGTCTATTGCCCATCTCCTCGGATTCTCGGTGATATTGATACCACTCATAATCTGTCTTGTATGGTGAACCCATTTGTCGATATCCCGAATAATAGGAACCACCATGCCCACTGGCTGCCTGGTCCATCTGCCACTCCATGTGATGCTGCACCTGGGGAGGCTTGGCTGCTGGCTGACTCACCTGGGCAGGGGCAACGGGAGCCACGGTTTTAGGTGAAGTAGCCCCCTGGGACGGGTTTGCTTCCTTTTGCTGCTGGCTGGTTGGGGCTGGCTGGCTAGTTATTTTTTCTGTCACCAAACCTGCTTTGGTAGCTGGTTGCTCCCCAGTCTGGGTTACTGTATAATCAGGCTCTGGCATTTTGGCAGCGGTGGTTTTCTCGTAGGAATAGAAATTTGCCAACACATTAGAAATGGGCTGGGCCGCCAAAAATAGCAAAGCCATAAAAATTAAGATATGTTTTTTAGACATACTCTCCCACCTTTCTATTCATTGCATAATCTATTCTAACGCCCCAACATCACAGCATTATCACAGCCATTTAACATTTTTGTGACCTGCCGTTCCCTCCAGAACCGAACAGTCAGTAGCATTTTTTTATCACCACTCTGTCACAGGAACTTAACTTTTTTGTGATATAGAGCGGGTTTATGTCACAAAAAAGTTGGGATGTTGTAACAGTGAGGATAACTTCCTAAGCTAACCTAAATAGCAAGGGCAGATTACCAAGAGATTTGCCCGGTAACTATCACTTAAGGAGGCCAGCCCGTGTTATTTAGAAAAAAGGAACTAACCTTGCAAGTTTACGAAAAAACCCTCACCCTCCAATGCCATAAAAAGTAACGGCAGCAACATACCAAACCAGCCTCCCATCATGCCATAGCCCCAACCCCAGCCCATAATATTGATCTCCTCCTTCTTTACCTTTCTCTGTCCGATGTTTCAGATTCCGCTTAACCCCTAGTTTTTCCCGGAACACCATCATATTACAACAACATCCAAATTTCCCTACGGGCTATCTGCCCCTTCCTCTGGTGGCTGATTCAGAGGCAAAAAAACCGTAAATACCGCTCCCTTGCCCACCTCGCTGGCCACAGTAACCTTGCCGCTGTGTACTTCCACAATTTTTTTCACGATGGCCAACCCCAGGCCACACCCAGCACCCCGCCGGGAGCGGGACTTATCCAGCTTATAAAACCGCTCCCAAATATTCTCCAATTCCTCCGGGGGTATGCCGGGTCCGCTGTCTTTTACCGCAAAAAAGGCCCATTTATCCTGCACACCCAATTCCACCATAACCTTTCCCCTAGAAGGAGTATGGCTGATGGCATTATCCAATAAGTTGGTGAGTACCTGTTTTAACCGGTCGATATTGCCAAAGACCGTAATGGGTTCCCCCGGCAGTTTGGTGAGAATGGTTACCTCTTTGGCGGTGGCAATTTGCCTCATGCGTTCAGCAGTGATGTTCAGCAGCTTGTTTAACACCACATATTCCATATCCTCCACATGGCCTGCTTCCATTGACTTTAGTCTTAAAATATCATTGACCAAATCCTTCAGCCTGCCGGATTCATCAATGATATTTCTCAGGTAGAACTTCTCTTGGGTGGGGGATTTCACCATCTCGTCATGCAGGGCCTCGGCAAAGCCCTGAATCACCGTTAGTGGGGTACGAAGCTCGTGGGAAACATCGGAGACCAGTTCCTGTCTCAAACGGTCCAACCGTTCAATGGCCTCAATCTTTTCCTTTAATTGGGCAGACATACGGTTTAAAGAAAGGGCCAGCCGCCCCACTTCGTCATCGGAGTTGACCTGAAGTTGTTTACCAAAATCCCCTTCGGCAATGGCTTTGGCCGCCTTGTCCATTTCCACCAAAGGTTTAATAAAACGAAGAAAGATCACCATGCTTAATACCGTAGACAACACAATGCCCAACAATGCCCCCAGCACAGCAAAGCTCAACATACGGTTGATTTGTTCTCGAATGGTGGCTAGGGGGCTATTGATAACCACCGCACCAATCACTTGATTATCCTTGCGGAGCGGCACTGAAGCCAAGAAAATATCCTGCTCACTACCGGATAATTTACCGGCAAAAACTGTGTTGCGGCCCGACAATACCTTTTCTAACAAACCAGGGTCCACCCCAATATCCGTGGCTTGCTGACCACTGGCCGGTTGGTCATACACCATCTTTCCCTGTTTATCCATAATAGAAATGCTGGCACCCAGAAACTGGCTCAAAATCTGCAGCCGTTCTTGAATAACCTCGGGACGTTCTTCTTTTCGGAAAAAGGTGGCCACTTCCTCCGCTTCATAGATGTAGAAGCGGGCCTGCTGGTCATAAAAGAAGGATTTAATTTGGTGGGCCTGAATGGCCACGGAAAAGGCGAAGACAGCCAGCACCAGCAGTACAATGGCCAACCATAGCTTGGTGACCAGACTTCTTTTTAATGACCATTTTCGAATTTGTAACCAACTCCCCGTATGGTTTTAATAAATACGCTGTGCCCAGCCTCACTCTCCAGCTTAGTCCGCAGCCGGTTGATATGGGTGTCCACCGTCCGGGAATCACCGCAGTAGTCGTAACCCCAGACCAGCTCCAAGAGTTGATCTCGATTGTAAATCCTGCCGGGGTTTTTGGCCAGGGTGAGCAAGAGTTCAAACTCTTTGGTGGTGAGATTAACGTTGTTGCCCCCTAGCTCCAACTCCCTGGTCAATTGGTTTAGCTTAAAGCCAGGGTAGGAGATCATGTGTGCCTCCCCCTTGCCCCCTTCGGCCCGCCGCAGCACCGCCTTCACCCTGGCCACCAATTCCCTGGTACTAAAGGGCTTGGTAATATAATCGTCCGCCCCCAGGTCAAGCCCCAGCACCCGGTCATTTTCCTCCCCTTTGGCCGTAAGCATTACGATGGGGATTTTTCTTTCCCGTCTTAGCATTTTGCAGACCATCCATCCGTCCAGTACAGGCATCATCAAGTCCAACAGCACCAGGTCGATGGGCTGCTTTTTCACTATGTCTAACACCTGTTGGCCATCCTCGGCTTCCACCACCGCAAACCCTTCGGCCTCCAAGTAAAGTTTCACCAGTTCCCGAATGCGCTCATCATCGTCAGCAATTAAAATATTCTTCACCCTAACCACCTCTTTCGTGTCCTTACTGCGTCCGTTTTCTTTAGCGGGTTGATAAGAAAACCAAACTTATTATACCCTCCCTGGTATTTTTTTGCGAAAAAAGAATAGACCCAATGGGCCTATTCCTAAAAAACCTACCAGGATGAACCTCTGTAGTTAGAGGGACTGTTCCAGTTGCCAGAGCCATACCAGGGGCAGCAAGAGTAGTAGTAGCCCTGGGGTGCCTGGGGTTGTGTGATTTGTGGTTGGGTTGATGGGGCATTGGGCTGGGTTGTTGGCTGTTGGGTGTTGGGCGCAGACTGTTGGGTGGTTGCAGCGGTTTGTACCACGGCCTGGTCGTTAGTAACCACCGGTTCGGCAAAGACATTGGAAAGGGGCAGAGCCACCGTCAGTAGTGCTAAAACCCCCAGCAAACCCAATACCTTCTTGGTCCAATTCATGTTGGAACTCACTCCTTCTTTTTAGTATTTGCATTCATTTTATCCAAGTAATGTCACAGCTCTGTTACAGGTTTTTAACATTTTTGTGATATTCGCTAAATCACAAAAAGTTTACACAGTTGTAACACTGCTGAGAAAAACCTTCGCTATTCTATACCTATGATATTTTGAACCCTACAACACGAAGGAGGTTATACTTTCATGACCCATGCACAAATGAATTTGAAAAAAATACAGTCCCAGATGACACTGGCCGCTCTGGTACATGAATTTGGCCCGGAGCATCCAAAGGTAACCAATTACCGAAAGAAACTGCACCAATTGACCCACGAAATGAAGCACCTAAAGGCCTGCCACTTTGGTAAGCCTGATCGCCAAATACCCAGCTAGCCTCCCGCACCCAAGCCGGTTCACACCGGCTTTTTCTTATTTCAATTTAGTTCCTTACCACATAAACAAAACAGGCTGCCCCCTGCAGGGACAACCCGTCGTGTGTTCATATTTACTTACCAGCCGCAGTTCCCCCAGTTGTTATGGCCTCTCTGGGACCACTGGCCATTGTTTTGCATATGATTGGACCAGTTTTGGTTCATATTGTTGTTCCAGTTATTGTTGTACTGTTGTGTGCTCTGGGTGCTAGCGGCGTTTGCAGCGCTCTTTTGGTTTTGAGGGTAGTACTTACTATACCATTGCTGGCACATTTGCTGCATAGCCTGCCAGTTTTGTTGGCTAATTTGGCTGTTTGGCTGCTGTTGCCTGTATTGGTTATACATACCCAGGCAATATTTAATCATTTGCTCACGGGTCATCTGGCTACCGTTTAACATGGGGCAGTTGGGCATACCAGTCTGTAGGCAAAGCTGGTACATTTGGTTATATAGATCATTCTGGGTGGTGGGAACTTTTTGGGTATTGCTGTTATTCTGAGTAGTAGTCTGGCTGTTGTTTGTGGAAACCTGAGCTACCTGTACGGCGGCTGCTTGGGTAGTCTTAGCCGCTGTGCTGGTAGTTTGCTTGCTGCTCTGGGTTGTATTGGTATTGGTGTTCATATTCATGGGATTGGGATCATTTTTCATCATCTCCACCCAGGATTGAGCCGGAGCTGCATAGGCGGCCCCCACTAGGCCTACGGCCATAATAAGTACCAGGAAGCTCATAAACCAACGCTTTTTCGGTAATTTCAAATGTAACATCCTCTCTCTGCAAACATTTTTTGTTGTAGGTAGGCACCTTACCAGCACCATCCTCCCATCCGCCAACCATTATTATTGTAATTGGGGTTGTAGTTATTGCTGTTATTTTGGTACCAATCATAGTTTGTCTGATAGTTGGGATTGTGGTTAAACCAGGGGCACCAGTAACCGGAATAGTTGTAGTAGCCCTGTTGTACCGGAACGGATTGCTGCACAGCTGGCTTTGCTACAGTATTTTGGGCAGCCAGGGCGCTATTTAAGGGTAGAGCCACCGCCAATAACCCCAGAACTGCCAGCACCGCAAAACTCTTTTTCGCTAACTTCATTTTTTGTTTCCCCCCTTTCCTGTTGCTTTGAGCTTATCTTAACGAACCAACATCACAGGAATGTCACAGGTAGTTAACATTTTTGTGATAATTCCTATGGCTGTGATTTATGTCATTGACCACGTTCAAAGACCAAAGGGGCCCCCAATAAGGAGGCCCGTGGTTTATAATATCTTGAATTTTGTATTGGCTTAAAATGATTCCTGCCACCTGGCCCGGTTCCCCCTAACGTCCACATGAAGAAAACTCTGCTTTGGGTAGGTACCAATGCCATTAAAGCCCGCCTGCTCCGCTAGGCGGCTTAATTCTACCACAGCCAACCCCGGCACATGAATATCTGCGGCCATGCCCTTTAGGTGATAGGAATTCACTGCCCCACCCACAGCTCTATTGTGAGCGGGGCAGCGGTAGCCGCTATTCACCAGCACTGGTTTTTTCACTAGCTGGCGAAGGGTTTCTAGTTTATGGACTAACTCGGATTGAACAAGCAATCTACCACAGCACCGACAGGCAAGCTCACCTTCTGTAAAGTGGGGCGTGATACGCTGCTCTGGTTTAGCTTTCTTCGCCTGCTCCATTGTTACACCCCCTAGAGGTTATTGATCAGTTCATTAATCTCTTTCATATCCATATTGCTCTGCCGGGCGATGATGATGCTTAAGAGGTTAATGCTTTTTTGCAAATCCCGAATGGTGGGTTCCAGGCGGAGCAGCAGGTAACCCGCCACCACCATTGGGAAACCGTAATTCGAGGCTAGTTTAAAAAGTTCCTCCATTGCTTTTCCTCCTTCGATATAGGCCCAAAAAAGGGAGGCAGCCGCCTCCCTCCCTGGTTACGTCTAAAGAATGTTCAGTTCTGCCACATCTCGGGTCACAAGCCTGGCACCGGCCACGCCGGTCAGGCTACCGCCGGAACTGGTGAAGACGTCGCTTGCCACAATCTCGTCCATGACGGTTCTAACCTCGGACTCTTGGATGTCCTCTCTGGGGTCAGTAACACGCATGGTTACCTTATCACCAGCCATGTTGACAAAGATTAGTTCTAAAGTCTTGGCCATGATTTATCCCTCCTATTCTTTATGTTATCCTTTTACCCCGCTTTTACCGTTACTGATTGATTAACTCGCTGTCATCGGCGCGAAATACACCCAGCAAGGCATTGTTTTGCAAAGTATTGATAGCCGTTGCCACATCATAGAGAGCCTGGTCGGTGGCTGTAACCTTTGCTTTGGAATAGGTAGTGTTAACAAAAATAGGATCACCGCTGGCGTTAACACCCTTTTGGTATCTCAGCTTAATGCTGCAGGCATAGGGTTGTTTTACCACTGCCATTGTCCATTCCTCCTTTTAATTTTATCGGTAGCAGGCCCGCTCCGTACAAATGAAAAAAGCCGACAGGAACAAATGTCCGGTCGACTTGGTATTATTTTACTGCTGGATAGGCTTGGTGTCAAGGGTTCGGGGGCATCTAGGGTACTATTGATTTCTATTACTGATGATGTGATTAGGCCTGGACGTTGCCACGATGAACAAGGGGCAGCTGCCCCTTTGGGCCACCCTCGGTAGCGTGCCTTTTCTTTCGGGTCAAGCCTTAGAGGTCCGGCACCCTGCCTCTCCTCTGGGGTCTTATAGCCGCACACTGGCGGCAGCCGCTCACGGGCGAATCGCTGGGGTCACGGCTCCCCCCAGAGTGCTCGCCGGGCTTACGGGTCCCGGTCACCTGCGGCAGCGTGCCTTCTGCTATTGGGTCAGGCCTCTGGGGTCTGGCACCCTGCCTTTCCTCTGGGTCCTAGCCTTCGTGCCAGCCTCCGCTGGCTAAAACTATCGGGTCGGCACAAAGGCCCTCACAGGTCCGCAGACACCGAGAACGGGGTATGAAAGGTTTATTTAAACCCTCTACTTACCCCCTCCCCCGCTCCCGGTGACTGCCTTCTTACGGGTCCTGTGCGGGCCATTTTCTGGGGTCCGTGCAGGTCAGCCCGCCACCAGGCCCTCTATTCATGCGTTCACCCTATCCACGAAAACCATCAGATCCCCCCAACGTTCATGTGTCCTTCTGTAGCCCTGCCTCGTGGCAGTCCAGCTCTGGGGTCAGGCCTCCGCTCGTTGCCTCCGTTCCGTTCCGCTACCGCTCATTCCGCCGGGCCAGCGGCCCAATCTAGGGCATTCCTCTTACCCTTTGACGCAAGCCCCGCTCCACTCCCTCACGCTGCACTGCACTCCACCAACCAGCTCCGGCCTACCGGGGTATTCCTCTTGGGTCTAAGGCCGCACCTTGCCGCAGACCGACTTTGGGGTAGCCTCCGAGGTCATCGGTCTGCGGCAAAGTGCTCGCATTGCTCTGGGGTCCTGCTGCAGCTGCAGCGGCTTTACGGTTGCACCGAGAAGCGGGCTGCCCACCCAAGCGGCAGCTGCCGCGGTCAACCCCAACCCTCCAAACCTCCCGCCCCAAGCTTGGGGCCGGGAGGCTTCCGCCTTTGGTGCACAACTGAAGGTGACTCTCCCATGTCTCTCCATTGTACTGCGCCTTTGCCGCTGCTCCCCGCTGCTACGGCTTCCTGCTGGTGCAACGGCACCTGCCTCCGTCGGGATTTTCCAGCACCCCTGTTGCAGGTCATCCTCTTATGGTGCCGAAAAATCCAGCATTGTCCTAGTCCAAACTGCAGCGTCAATGCCGGTTATAGATCGTAAAATAGAATTGACCCCTGATCCCCTGCTGATTGACTAGTCGACGCGTGGCCATATCCCCCGAAAGGGGGATGCAAAAGAGGTGGTCAGTATGTACAAATGGCAACGTATTAAAGCTCTGTATGCCCAGGGGGTTAGCATCAGGAAAATAGCCAAAACAGTGGGAGTATCAAGGAACACCGTTAGAAAGTACCTAAGAGATGTTAATCCGCCGGAGTTTAAGGCCAGAAAGTATGAAAAACAACTTGATCCCCCCCCCCCTGACTAGTCGACGCGTGGCCATAAAGGCTATATTGGTACAAGAATCCACAAAGAATTGGTTCAAAAAGGCTATAACGGCTCTTTATCCAGTGTACACCGTTTCCTGCGAGCATTTAAAGAAGATGATAAGGCCGATAAATTAGCTACTACCCGTGTTGAAACTGATCCCCCCTCCCCTGACTAGTCGACGCGTGGCCAGTGGATGCTGCCGGTTGCNCGGAAGCCAGTCAAATTATATATCCGTGAAGTAGTCTTATCCTGTAGTCGGATGAAATATTATGCCTTCTCTTAGAGTATAACCACGGCCGACGTAATCCGTGCCCTTACTGAATCCTTTGATTTTTTTGGCGGGTATGCCCTGGAACTGGTAATGGACAATGCCAAGCAAATGGTTATTACCCACCAGGGAGACGGTATCGTTCGTTACAATGATGATTTTCTAAAGTTCTGTGGTTTATATGATATCCCCCCCCCCCTGACTAGTCGACGCGTGGCCATATCGCCCGGCGCGGGACGAGTCCACGGGCGGTCAATCCTTGCCCTGCTAAAGTTTAGTAAGCCAGTGAAGAAACATCTTTTTTTTGCCCAACCCCCAAACACCCCATTTCTTATTTTCGAGTTTTAACCTACCCGATTGCTCTTTCTAATTAAAAGCGCGCCATGCGAAAACTGACCGGGTTTCATCGAGGTCCAAAGATATTCCCCCTGTCCAAGTTGCTTCTATCATTTTTAAACGTTGCCTAAATATTGACCGCTAATTTTTTTCTATTTAACACGGATAACCGATGGATTTCTGTGTGGCCGAAATAGAAACCTAAGAAAAGTTTTATATGTAGAAATGTCTTCCCCTTGCTTTGTTCATTGTACGAAAAAGGTCTCAAATCACCTGGCCCAGGTTGTATTCTGACACAAAGATAAAAACTTTTTCAAAAAACATAACTACTTAATACCTAGCCACAGCCTCATAGACATAATCTCTCCTGGTCAACTCTTTCATCCGGTTTTATAGATTATTATTTATTTTTCCACACTTTTTTTTTTAAATTCACACCTTTCACTCTACCACTGTTTCCCCTTTTATTTGGTGTGGAGTAGAGATAATTGTCCCGTTCTCTAATAACATGTTTCGTGTTATATCTAATCCCAGACTTTTCTCTTCCCCATTTAGCAGGTGTTTTAGTCTTAGAGAATATTCCTCGGCCAACCTGATTTCCATTCTACCTCCTTATTCTTATAGGGAATCTTTACCATCTTTTGTATACTCTCGTCTCTATCCTTCTTTGACCCTACGCTTTATCACAATGTGCTGCCTTTTCGCCATCTCAATCTTTATATACATAAATCAATCCATATGGTTTCACTCCCTCACATGCCGCGAGACCGTCTCCCCACAACCTTCTAGTCTCCTCACATTCCATGTTATTCTTCTTCCTGAATTGTATCCATCCTCACTCCTATTCCTATCATCGTATACTCCTCCATGCATAAATCCATCCCTTTACATACCCTCCTGTCACTAGAATATATATTATCATTCGTATTAACGCTGGCTACACCTAGAACTTCGTGCACTTTGTTCTTTATATGGAGGTATANTGTCCTCCCTNATCTTGTTCTTCGTTTTTGTCACGCATATGATTCATCTTCCTGAGTGTAGAAGCCTCTGTGTGA